>JAFQVE010000612.1 GCA_017408185.1 Oscillospiraceae bacterium
AGGTGCAGGAAAGTTTTTTACAAAAAGCTATCCTGCGGAAAACAAAAAATAAAATGGCTAAAAAAAGAAATACGATATTAAACGATTCAATTGAATTTCCCGAGCAGAAAATAGGTCCTGTCAATATGGAAAAGCAGGTGCGTCAGGGCTTTATCGAGTATTCAATGAGCGTTATTACATCCCGTGCACTTCCCGATGTACGCGACGGTATGAAACCCGGTCAGAGAAGAATTCTTTATGCAATGTATGAGGACAACCTCACATACGATAAGCCTTTCCGCAAGTCAGCGACCACAGTAGGTAACGTGCTTGGTAGATATCATCCCCACGGTGACGCTGCGGTATACGGAACAATGGTTCGTATGGCGCAGGATTTCTCCTATCGCTATCCGCTTATTAAGGGACAGGGTAACTTCGGTAATATAGACGGTGACGGTGCTGCTGCATACCGTTACACCGAGGCAAAGCTTGCAAAGATATCGGATGCACTTATGACCGACATCGAAAAGAATGTCGTTAATATGGTGCCAAACTTTGATAATACACGCGAAGAGCCCACCGTTTTACCCACAAGATTTCCAAATCTTCTTGTAAACGGTGCTATAGGTATCGCTGTTGGTATGGCAACAAGCATTCCCACTCACAACCTTGGCGAAGTTATTGACGGTACCCTTGCAATGATGGATAATCCCGAGATTACCACCGATGAGCTTATGGAGCATATCAAAGGTCCCGACTTTCCTACCTATGCAAAGATTTACGGAACAAGGGGCATCCGCGATGCTTATGAAACGGGCAGGGGCAGAGTTGTAGTCCGTGCAACCGCAGATATTGATGAAGAAGAAAACTCCATCATCTTCTCCGAGATTCCATATATGGTAAACAAGTCCCAGCTTGTTAAAAACATAGCCGACCTTGTAAACGACAAGCGCATTGAGGGCATCACCGATATTCGTGACGAAAGCGGTCAGGCAGGTATGAGAATCGTTGTGGATTGCCGCCGCGATGCTAATGCGCAGGTAATTTTAAATCAGCTTTACCGTTACAGCGAGCTGCAGAGCACATTCTCCGTAAATATGCTTGCGCTTGAAAACGGTGTGCCGAAGATTTTCACACTTAAAGAAATTCTTCGCAACTATATTGAGTTCCAGCAGGAGATCATCACCCGCCGTACACAGTTTGACCTCGACAAGACACTTGCCGAGATGCACATTTACGAGGGTTATAAGATCGCGCTTGACCATATTGATGAAATAATTGAACTCATTAAAAAGAGCGAATCCGTTGCCGCTGCAAAGACTGCTTTGATGGAGAGATTTTTGCTCTCCGAGCGTCAGGCGCAGGCAATAGTTGAAATGACACTCGGACGCCTTTCGGGTATGGAGCGTCAGAAGATAGAGGACAGATTAAACTATCTCCACGACAGAGCCGAGGAGCTTTCCGGCATTCTTGCAGATCCCCAAAAGGTTGACAATATTGTAAAAGAGGAGCTCAGCGAGATTAAAGAAAAATTCGCAGATGAGCGCCGTACCGAGATTCTTGAGGCAGAGGAAGAAATTGACCTTGAGGACCTTATCGAGCGTCACGCTTGCGTGCTCACACTTACAAATGCGGGCTATATCAAGCGTCTTCCCACCGATACCTACACTGCGCAGCACCGTGGCGGCAAGGGCATTATCGGTATGACCACCAAGGAAGAGGACTTTATCGAAAAGGTGATCGTTACAAATTCGCATTCCTACATTCTCTTCTTTACAAATCGCGGCAAGGTGCATATGCGCAAGGCATATCAGATTCCCGAGGCATCGAGAACTGCCAAGGGCTCAAATATCATAAATCTGCTTGATATTGAGCAGGGCGAGAGAGTAACTTCTATGATTGAGGTTGCAGAGTTTGTTGACGAGGCATTCCTCACAATGGTTACAAAGCGCGGTATTATCAAGCGCACACTCCTCTCCGAATACTCATATCATCGCAAGGGCGGTAAGATCGCGCTCAATCTTGATGAGGGTGATGAGCTTGTATTTGTTAAACTCACTACGGGTGAAACCGAGCTTGTTATCGCAACTCACGAGGGTAACGCGGTCCGCTTTGATGAAAACGAAGCTCGTGCTATGGGACGCACTGCACGCGGTGTAATCGGAATCCGCGTTTCGGATGATGACTATGTTTGTGGCGTTGCACTTGTTGAAGAGGGCAAGAAGCTTGTCACCATTACCGAAAACGGCTACGGTAAACTCTCCGAGTTTGACGAGTTCCGTCTTATGAAGAACCGCGGCGGCAAGGGCGTTGCGGCGCATAAGATCTCGGATAAGACGGGTAAGCTTACCTCCATTGCAACAGTTGACGAAAATGATGACCTTATGCTCATTACAAATGAGGGCACTATTATCCGTATTCCCGTTGGCGGCATAAACACCTATTCGCGCACTGCAGGCGGCGTAATCGTAATGCGCCTTGCTGACGGTGCAAAGATTGTAAACTTTGCAAAGGTTGAGGCGGCTGACGAGGACGAAATTGAGGCGGTTGAGGCAGTTGAGGAAACAGTTACAAATGAAGAAGCTTAAACTTTTTCTTATATTTGTTATGGCTTTGTCGGTGAGCGTTTTACTTTGCTCCTGTCAGCCCAAAATCACGGTTGACGAAGTAAAGGCGGCATTGCCCGACCTTGTCGAAGCGTCAAAGCCGCTTAACGAAATTTATTTTGGAGAGGGCTTTAAAGAAGCGGATATCGCATCAGATCTTAATTCTTATTTCTATTGCGATACTGAAAAAAGCGGCTTAAACTCCATTTTGCAGATAAAAGAAGCAACCGAAAAGGTATTCACCGCTGAATATGCAGAAGTTTTATATGAAACTGCCTTTCTTGGCGCATCTACTGACATTTCTGCAGAGGGTGCTCGCTTTATAGAGGGGGAAATGGGGCTTATGCAAAAGAAAAATGATAATGCTTACACCCTGCCGGACCGCGTTTTCGACTATGACTCAATAGAGATTATAAAGGGCGGCAGAAAGCGTGTTATTATCAGCATTTCCACTACGGCAAGCGGCAAAACAGAGGTTATTGAAATGGTGGTATCGCGCTACGGCGATGAGGGTAATTTTACCTATCGTCTCGATAGCCCAACATACTAAAAAATATTGTCATCCTGAGGCTTTGCTGAAGGATATGCGCGACTTTGTCGCGTCTAAGAAAAACCTTGCAGAGCAAGGTTTTCAGATTCTTCGCTACGCTTAGAATGACATAGGAAAAGAGTAAAAAAATAGGGAAAATCTAAATTTTGAAAGGATTTTACCGTTATGGCAACCAAAAAGACAGCAAAAGCAACAGAGGAACAGACCTTTGATAAAAAGAAAGCGCTTGGAACCGCGCTTTCTCAGATTGAAAAGAACTATGGCAAGGGCTCGATTATGAAGCTCGGAGACGGACTTGATGAGGATGTTGAAGCAATCTCCACAGGCTCAATTTCGCTTGACCTTGCACTTGGTGTGGGAGGAATTCCCAAGGGCAGAATTATTGAGATCTACGGTCCCGAGTCCTCAGGTAAAACCACAGTTGCACTCCATATAATTGCCGAGGCGCAAAAGGCGGGCGGCGAGGCGGCATTTATTGATGCCGAGCACGCGCTTGACCCGAGATATGCAAAGAAGCTCGGCGTAAATATCAACGATTTGCTCGTTTCTCAGCCCGATTGCGGCGAGGACGCGCTCTCCATTGCCGAGGCGCTTGCGCGCTCTGGCGCTATTGATGTTATCGTTATCGACTCCGTTGCGGCACTTGTTCCCCGTCAGGAAATTGACGGCGATATGGGTGCTTCCCATGTAGGTCTTCAAGCGCGACTTATGTCGCAGGCAATGCGCAAGCTTTCTGGCGTTGTTGCAAAGAATAACTGCGTAGTTGTATTTATAAATCAGCTTCGTGACAAGGTTGGCGTTATGTACGGCAACCCCGAGGTTACAAGCGGCGGTAATGCGCTTAAATATTACGCTTCCGTGCGAATTGATGTCCGCAAAAAAGAGGCTCTCAAGCAGTCCGGCGGTGATGTTTACGGCAACCATGTTAAATGTAAGGTTGTTAAAAACAAGGTTGCGCCCCCGTTCCGCTGTGCAGAGTTTGATATTCTTTTCGGCAAGGGCATTTCCAAAACGGGCGAGATTATCGACATAGGCGAAAAGCTCGGCGTTATCAAAAAGAGCGGCTCATGGTTCTCATACAACGAGGACAGAATCGGTCAGGGCAAGGACAATGTGCGTAAATTCCTTGAAACTCACCCCGACATTATGGATGAGATCGAGGCAAAGGTGCGTGAAGCAGCAAAGCCCGAGCTTCTTGATGAGGAGATTGAAAACGCGTTTGATTCTCTTGATGATTTTGATGTAAGAGAATTTGAGCTTGACGAATGATTGAAGTTTTAAGCACCCGTATGTGTGACGGCGGTGACGGAATAAGCCTTTTGATTTCAAATGACGGTGTAAAAAATAAATATACCGTTTCTGCTGATTTCTTTATTGAAAACCAAGTTGCAAAAGGTTTTATTGATGAAGATTTGTTTGATTACATAGTTCAAGAATCCAACAATTACGCGGCAAAACGCGCCGCAATCCGCATCATCACAAACGGGCAATGTTCAAAAGATAAACTTTATAAAAAACTTCGCGCACGCGGATTTTCACACGAATGTGCAAAAAATGCGTCAGATTTTGTCGATTCAAAGAACTATATTGATGAGGAGTGGCAAATCGAAAATTACCTTAAAACGCTTGTTGAAAAAAAGAATTTCGGCAAGCGTAAGGTTTTTGCATTGCTGCTTGCAAAAGGCTATAAAAGCGAAGATATAGCGAGAATTGTTGACGCAAAGTATTCCGACTCCGATTTTAAAAAATACCGCAGTGAATTTTTGATTTCAAGGTTTGGAAAAAGTGCGCCCGAAACGCGCGAAGAAGCGGAGGAATTCCGCAAAGAGTTGTATAAAAACGGCTATTAAAAATTTTTGGAAAGGTGTGGAAAACCTTTTTACAAAGAGGTTTTCCGCGTCCTCTGTTATGAAAATAGGATTTGTTTCGCTCGGTTGCTCCAAAAATCTGGTGGACACCGAGGTAATGTTAAAAATTTTGGCAGACGCAGGGTATGACATTACCCCCGATGAGACCGAGGCGGATATAATTGTTATAAACACCTGCGGTTTTATCCAAAGCGCAAAAGAGGAGGCTATCGAAAACATCCTCGATATTGCGTGGCTGAAAAAGAATAAAAACTTAAAGGCAATTATCGCGTGCGGCTGCCTTGCAGAGAGATACCGCGAGCAGATACTCGATGAAATGCCAGAGGTTGATGCGGTTCTCGGCACGGGCTCATACCACAAGATTGCCGAGGCAGTAGCCGCAGTTGCAAATGGCGAAAAGTACACTTCTTTTGAAGATAAAAACGAGTCTCCCTTAGGGGGAGAGCGAGTGCTCACCACTTCCGAATATACCGCTTATTTAAAGGTTGCAGAGGGATGCGACAATAAATGCACATACTGTGCAATTCCGCTTATTCGCGGCAAGATGCGCTCGCGCCCGATGGAAGATATAATAAATGAGGCAAAAGAGCTTGAAAAAATAGGCGTAAAGGAGCTTAACCTTATCGCGCAGGATACATCAAGATACGGTCTTGATATTTACGGCGAATATAAGCTTGCTGAGCTTGTAAGAAGAATTACCGAAGAAACGGATATTCCGTGGATTCGTCTGCTCTATCTCTACCCCGATAAGATTACAGATTCTCTTATCGCCGAGATGCGCGACAATCCGCGCGTGATAAAATATGCGGATATCCCCGTTCAGCACATTAGCGACAAGGTGCTTGCCGCGATGAACCGTCACGGCGACAGTTCAACTATCAAGGATGCTATTGCAAGACTCCGCCGCGAAATTCCTGATATTACGCTGCGCACTACTGCTATTGTAGGCTTTCCGGGAGAAACGGATGAGGATTTCACAGCGCTTTGCGAGTTTGTAAAGGAAACGGAATTTGACAGATTCGGCGCGTTTACCTACTCCGAGGAGGAGGGAACTGCCGCGGCAGAATTTGAAGAAAAGGTTGATGAACAGACAAAGCAGGACCGATATGATACGCTTATGAGTATTCAGCTTTCAGTTTCCGAAAAGAAGCTTGCCTCAATGGTTGGCAAGAAAATCGAGGTGCTTTGCGAGGGCTTTGATACGGTTTCGGGTGTACATTTCGGCCGCAGCCGCGCCGATGCCCCCGATGTTGACGGCAAGGTGTATTTTACCGCGCCAAAGAAAGTTTCAGCCGGTCGTTTTGTCGAGGTAGAAATTACCGAGGCGCTTGACTATGATTTGTTTGGTGAAATGATTTCCACGCGATAAGCGTCGCGATTCGGCGTTGCTTCTCACGCGGAAAGGCTTTTATTAATTCTTTAAAAATTTTTGGAAAGGGTGCGGGAAAACCTTTTTGTAAAAAGGTTTTATCCGCGTATAAAACCATGAAACTTAATCTTCCCAATAAGCTTACGCTTATCAGATGCGTGCTTGTACCCGTGTTTTTAGCAGTTCTCATTATCCCTGAGAATACAATATTTGCCTGCATTGCATCCGCATTGATTTTTGCGGTTGCATCGTTTACTGATATGCTTGACGGCAAAATTGCGCGCAAGCACAATCTTATCACCAATTTTGGCAAGTTTATGGACCCGCTTGCAGACAAATTGCTTGTTTTCGGCGCACTCCTCGGCATTCTCTACCGATTTGCCAACATCCGCCCCGTATTTGTATGGTGTGCGTTTATAGTAATTTTCCGTGAGCTTGCGGTTACATCAATGCGCCTTGTTGTTTCCGGCGCATCTGGCAAGGTAATTGCCGCAAAGATGATTGGCAAGATTAAGACAGTCATTCAGATCGCAGCAATGATAATCTGCCTGCTTGAGCCTGTTGCACTTGAACTTATCAAAGGCTACACCGTACCGGTGGCAAGCTACATTTCAATGATTGCAATGGCGCTCATTACCCTCATTTCGGGAATTGATTATATTATGGATTATTGGGAGTTTATTGACCCGAGTAAATAATGGAAAAGGGTCTACCAAAGAGGAAGCCGCTCAGGATACCGGAATATAATTACAGTTCATCAGGCGCATATTTTGTAACAATATGCACTGAGAAAAGGGAAAAAATCCTTTCTAAAATTATAACGGTAGGGGACGGCGTCTTCGACGTCCCGAAAACAGAGCTGACAAATGTAGGAAGAATAGCGGAAAAGTATTTGTTATCAAGCGAGAACATTAAAGGCGTGAAAATAGATAAATATATAATAATGCCTAACCATATTCACGCAATTATAATTCTTGACGAAGACGAGTATTTATTCACGAATAAAAGCGGGACGTCGCGGGCGCCGTCCCCTACCAATGAAATGCTGCCACATATAATCGCTTCTTTTAAAAGATTTTGCAACAAGGAAATAGGTTATAATATTTTTCAGCGTTCATATATGGAACACATTATTCGCGATAAAGAGGACTATGAAACCAGGAGCAAATACATCTATGAAAATCCTGAAAAGTGGTTTTACGATGAACTGTATACTGAAGATGAATAAAAAAAGGAAGCCATACGGCTTCCTTTTTAAATTACTTTTCAACGATTTCGGTTTTGCCGCCCATATAGGGACGGAGAGCCTCGGGAATGCGGATAACAAATTTGCCATCGCGTACCTCAAGGTTGTTTTCGAGGAATGCGATAAGCATTCTCGGGGGAGCAACAACGGTGTTGTTGAGGGTGTGTGCAAGATATTTCTTGCCGTCTGCGCCCTTAACGCGGATACCAAGGCGGCGCGCCTGCGCGTCACCGAGGTTGGAGCAGGAGCAAACCTCAAAATACTTGCCCTGCTTAGGAGACCACGCTTCAACATCATAGGACTTAACCTTAAGGTCGGCAAGGTCGCCCGAGCAGCACTCAAGGGTGCGAACGGGGATATCCATAGAGCGGAAAAGCTCAACGGAGTAGCTCCACAT
>JAFQVE010000613.1 GCA_017408185.1 Oscillospiraceae bacterium
ACCTCCGCAGTTCTCACAGATGCCGTGACTGCTTCCGATGCCGTTATAACCTATTCATCGACTGACGACAAAATCGCATCCGTTGACGCAGACGGAAAGGTAACGGGACTTAAAAACGGAACAGTAACGATTACCGCAAAGGCAACCTCTCCGAGCAAGGGAACATATGTCACGAAGACGAAGGAAATAAAGGTCGGCACAGGCGTTGCAGACATTGAGCCTGACGGAATAACCGTAAACTATGATTTTGCAGTTATGAACCCCGAAGGAACAACGCTTTCCGATCTCACATATTCTGTCACAAACGGATTCTGGCAATATGCAGACAACGAAAGAAATGTAGCCTCAATAAACAGCGAAACAAGCGGACTATATATCAGCGTTTATGAACAAGCGCCGCTTGTCCGTTCGGACGGTGCAAAATGGTTTGCGGTCAAGCTCAATGTTCCGAAGAAAGATACATATAACATAAAGCTCGATTGCGAGGCAACAAACGCATCGGGTTGTAATGTTATTCCAAAGCTTTATCTCTTCAAAGCCGATGGCTCCGTTGAGGACGGGATAATTGCGGATAATATGCTGTCCACAACAGAAGTAATTCCCGCAAGGACAAGAAAAGAAATAAGCTTTGATGCAGAAGCTCTCGAAGAGGGTGAATATTATCTCGTTATGTGCTCATCGGGAGATACCGCGGAAAAATATCCGCGCCTTGCATTCTATAACCTGACTCTCAAGTCAGGCACAAACGGTCTCGGCAAGGTTCCGATGTTCTCCTCATCCAACGGAAAAACAGCGCTTGAAGCGGGTGAGACATCATATATCTCACTCACCGCAACGCATTACAGCAACGGAGACAGCTATTCCGATGCTCCTGCGACAACATATAAGTCCGACAACGAAGCAGTTGCAACCGTCAATACATCGGGAGCAATAACTGCAATCGGCCGCGGAACTGCAAACATAAGCGCAACCTCGGGCGAGAAAACAAAGACGGTCTCAATCACCGTCAAGGATAAGCGCATTTCAGACAATGTTTCGTTTATGGTAACCTCCGCGCTTCCGAATGCGGTGTCGGCAAATTATGTCGGCTCGGGCAACGTTGTGGGAGAGTCCGTTGCGGCATACGATGTTGTAAGCATCCCCGGAAACACAGTTATAAAGGTAACAGCGGCAGATGTTCCCGGCTATGTCTTCCGCGGCTGGATTCGCGGCGGAACAGCGGAGAAGGGAACGTTCCTCCGCACAGAACCGGATTTCAATATAAGACTTGTTTCAAACCTCTGCCTGACTGCAGTTTATGATGAGCTTGAGCCGGTTGATTCCGATTCCGTAACCGTTGAGTTCTATAACGAAAACGGTCAGTTTATTTCCGATGTGAGTGTTGCAAAGGAAACTCCGTTTGCTTCTGTTTCGAAGCCGGATATGAAAAACTACTCTCTCACGGGCTATAACTTCCTCCATTGGAGCATAACAAAGGATGAAGCGATTGCCGATAACCATATCTTCGATCGCCTGACAAGGGTTGTCGCTCAATATGAGGTCGAGGATACGGAATATTTGGTTGATGTTCCTGAGGGGCTTGGATTTGAAGACGGCAAATATGTCTATAACACACCCGTAACATTGAATGCAGGCAAGGAAGTCGCGTGGACCCGCAACGGCAAGACTGTCGCATTCGGCGATACCTATAGCTATTTCGTTTGGGATAAAGAAGAGATTTCATATTCTGAGGACGTCTCTGAAAAGGCACCGACAATAGTGCTCGATGCAACCAAAAAGGCTGACGGCGCAGTTATGATTGAATGGGATGCCGCAGGTGCAAGCGTTGTTGAGGTCGGTATTGTCTACACAAATATCGGCGGTAAGGCAGATGTAACGAGCTTTACCGGCAAGGCCGTTTCCAAATCAAAAGAAAATCACGGTCAGTTCGCCGCAATCGGTGATGGAACTGCTCGCGGATATCTTGCTTATAAGGACGGGTCTCAGACAAGAGTTGTCTATACGGATTAATTGAAAGGACGTGTGGATTATGAAGAAAGTTATATCTTTATTGCTTGCTTTTATAATGGTTCTTTCGCTCGCCGCATGCACGGCCAACGGAGGAAAAACAGGTGGAGCAACAACCGATCCGCTTACAAAGGATGATGTAATAAAAATCGGTCTCATTTCCCATGCAAGCTGGCCGTTCAGTGAGGATTGGAAGGTCTGGAAATATATCGAAGAGGGAACCGGCGCGACACTTGATATAGCTGCATATCCGGCGAGCGATGCAGGAACAAAATTCTCGCTTATGTTCGCCGCTCCCGATACGCTTCCCGATATTATAACGGCGACGGGAAAGGTAAGTGTTGATAAATATATTCAACAGGGCGCGACAATCGCCTTTGATGATGTTTCTGAGTATATGCCGAGCTATAACGCCTGGGTTGATTCGCTCACGGAGGAAGAATATCAGACACATATCGTTTCGTGCAAGGGTGCTGACGGAAAGGTTCATTTTTCACCTGTCAAAGGGCGCGAAAAGTCGCAGAACGTCCGCGCATGGCTGTATCGAAAGGATATATTTGAAAAGCATAATCTCGCAGTTCCGACAACCTTTGATGAGCTTTATGCGGTCTGTAAGCAGCTTAAAGCGTTATATCCCGAATCATATCCATACTGCGTTCGCCAGAAGTTTGTATCCTTCGATGTTTCGGGTGCGTCGTGGAAGCCGTATTGGCGTATGAATGCATATTATGATTATGAAAACGAAAAATGGAGCTATGGCGCAACGGAAGATGTTTTTGAGGAAATGCTCGTTTTCTATAAAAAGATGATTGCAGAAGATCTTATGCCGTCTGATTTTATGACGATAAGCAACGCAACCTGGCAGGAGCTCATAACAACAGACCGCGGCTTCGTGTTCCCTGATTATCAGACGAGAATAGATTTCTTTAATGGGCTTGCAAGGGTGAATAATCCGGAGTTTGAGATTTCGGCATTCGTTCCGCCTGTGGCGAAAGAAGGCGGAGTGCCGATGGTAAACAAGTATAACTTTGACAGCTCGGGTGTTGTTATGTGCAACTCGCGAGATGATCGCAGAATTGCAAACACTGCAAAGTATATGGATTGGTTCTATTCCGATGAGGCCGTTGAGCTTGTTTCCTGGGGTAAAGAAGGTGAGACCTATGAGGTTTCAGACGGCAAAAAGAAGTTTATAACTGATGAGAAAAAGTCTCAGCCGAACTCAATGTACGGTTTCTCGACATATGGAACATTTGCAAGAATGGACCCTGAGGCCGTGCTTGTAATGGAATCGGAAGATATCGCAAAAACCCGCGATATGGTTCTTGAGCACACAATATCACATCTCAATCCCACTGTGTCTTTCAACGAGGAAGAGCAAAAGGTTATTGATGAGTATTCATCGGCAATCGGAACATATGTGAATGAAATGGTATCAAAGTTTGTTCTCGGAACAGAACCGCTTTCAAAGTTTGATGAGTTCAGAGAAACTATCAATGAGATGGGTGTTGAAAAGATTCTTGCAGCGTATGAATCAGCCTACGCGAGAGTAAAATAGTTTTTGCAGATTAAAAAGAAGAACTGTGAAGAAGCCGGTTTGATAAAAAGAATCGGTAAGCGCGCAAAGGCAGGTGCATTAAAGCACCTGCCTTTGCTTTATATAGGTGAGTTATACTATCAAGTGCAACAGTTAAAGAAATTGAAAGTTCATATAAATCTCTGGTAGAATAAAGTAACCACACAATAAACCACAAGGAGAGAAATATATGAACTACAAACATCTTACCATAGAAGAACGCTGTTGTCTACGGGAATATTACATAAAAGGATACAGTTATCGAAAGATAGCGGAACTAATCGGAAGAAATGTCAGCAC
>JAFQVE010000614.1 GCA_017408185.1 Oscillospiraceae bacterium
CGGCCGCCCCGTGAGCAGAGGAACGGCAAGACGTGTAGGAGAAAAAGAGCTGTCGCAAAGTGCATCGGTTGATTTTGCGAGCGCAGAGATTGCACTGTCGTGACATAATGCGTCTGAAAGTACGTCAATTTTCTTCCAGTCAGTAATATCGCGCTTATGTTTTTTGGATGATGTGACGGCGTAGGCATATGTAATGCCGTCAAAGGAAAGTCCTTCTGCATAAAGCGATGTTTTTGTCACGCTTTTTTCTGCACTGAAAAATGTTTCGTCGGGAGAGAGAACACCGATTAAAAGCCTGCCGCCGTTTCCGCGGACGTATGCGCGGCAGATACCGTGCAGTGATGCGTAAGTTTTTGCGGTAAGTACAATGCGGGAATCCTCCTCGCGGCATACAACAGAGCCGATAACCGACGGCCCGAGATATAAAGGCAGTGTTTTTTCCATACAAATCACCATATATTTTAAGTATTCTGGATAGAAATGAAGATAAAAACCGCAAAGCTTCGGTGTTTTTCCGTTGCTTTGCGGTTTTATCGTTATTGTTGTAAGAAATTAAGAAATGCTGTAAGGTCCGCGGACGAGAAGCGTTGCATCGCTTGTTGCTTTTATTCCGCGACCGTCAACCGTGCAGAGATAAAGGTGGTTTTTCTCAAGTGCTTTGCCGCCCGCAAGGTCTGCACCGGTTGTCATATCAATAAGACCGGGGGTACCGGAGGAAACGCAGCTTGCGCTGCCGAGGCGCAGGAGAGCTTCGCATCCTACCTTTGCCGTGATTGTCTGACCGGACTTAAGCTTAACAAGAGCGAAGGTCGAGCTTGTGCCGGAAGCTGTACCGACTTTTTCGGCAACCTTATCGGCAACGCTCTGAATAAAAGCGTCGTTTACAATCTCGTCAGAGCTTTTTGAAGTGTATTCTGAAATTTTATCGCTGATTTCGCCGGAGATTGAGCTGATTTTGTTGTCAAGCTCATCTTCGAGTGAGCTTGTTTTTTCGGCGATAATCTCATCTACCTTTTCGGAAATCTGCGGAGAGAGCACGTTGTTTATGTAGCTCAGGCTGACCAGCGGGTCATCCGAGGTTCCATATTCAGCGGCAATCGCAAAAAAACCGACGGTGATGAGTGCCGCAAGCAGTGCGACGGATGTTATTGCTTTCCATTTTTTCTGTTTCATTTGTAACATTCCTCCGTTTTTCTTTTGTTTATCAGTTTGCCATAAGCCCGAAGCTTACGGCGATTGCGTTGTCAACGCGATGCATAAGGTTTTCGTCAAGTCTTCCCATTTTTTCTTTGAGACGGGTTTTGTCGATTGTTCTGACCTGTTCGAGCAGAACAACAGAGTCCTTTGAAAGACCGAAGCTTTTCCCGCCAAGCTCAATATGGGTAGGAAGCTTGGCTTTGTTTATCTGTGAGGTTATCGCTGCTGCAATAACCGTGGGGCTGTGCTTGTTGCCGACATCGTTCTGGATGATGAGCACCGGACGCATTCCGCCCTGCTCACTGCCAACGACGGGGCTTAGGTCGGCGTAGTAAATATCTCCGCGTTTTATGCTGTAATTCACCAAAATTCACGCTCCGCAGGTAATGTAGTAGCCAAAAATTTATTTCGACAACTATATTTTTCCACAGGCGCGCATATTTTAATCAGCCTTGCGAAAATTTCTAAAAATTCTCAGCTGTTCTCCGCTTTATATTATGCCGGATCTGTTATGTATGTTCTTACAACCCGTTTTGAAATCGAGGTAAGCAGCTCATAAGAAATAGTACCGGCAAGACGGGAAAGCTCATCCGGAGAAATATATTCACCGTTTTGCGCTCCGAAGAGGACAACCTCGTCAAAAAGGGAAGCCTCCGGAATTTCGCTGACGTCGGCAAGGAAAAGATCCATACAGATGTTGCCGAGAATTGGTGCGCGTTTTCCTCTGATAAGGCAAGCTGCCTTTCCGGAAAGTGTACGGTGAAAACCGTCACCGTATCCGCATGAAACAACTGCAATTTTCATATCGCGATTAGCCGTGAAACGGCGGTTATAGCTGATCGCATCGCCTTTTTTTATATGGCGTATATCGGCGATACGGCTCCTGAACGTCATTGCCGGGCGAAGGTCGAGCCCCGGTACAGGCCTCTCTGTAGGAGAAAGACCGTATAGGATAAGCCCCGGCCGGATGCACGAAAGATGTGCTTTCTTATAGTTTACCACACCTGCGCTGTTTGCGCAATGGCAAAATTCAAATGTTTTTCCGCGTTTTTCCAAAATATCAACCACGCGGAGAAAACAGTCAAGCTGTTCCTCCGTAAATGCGGTGTCCTCGCTTTCTGCTTCGGAAAAATGCGTGAATATTCCGTCGGATGAAAGGAAGGTCAGCTTTGTGATTTTTTCAGCTTCATCTGCTGCGGCTTCAATGTGGGATTTATGTGCATATATTCCAAGCCGTGTCATTCCCGTGTCAAGCTTTATGTGCACGGAAAGCTTTTTATTTTCCTCCCGGAGCACAGCATCGAGGTGCTGTGCGTATTCAAGACTCGGCACTGTCTGTATGATACCGTTATCCGAAAGGACTTCGGCAAGCTCCGGCGGCGTGGGACCGAGAATCATAACAGGCGTACGGATGCCGGCTTCCCGAAGCTGAAGCGCCTCATCAATGCAGGCAACGGCGAGAATGTCGGCACCGAGCTTTTCATAAAGCTTACCAAGCTCTGCGGCACCGTGACCGTAAGCATTTGCCTTTATCACGCATATTATTTTCTTGTTTCCCGTAAATCTTTTGATTTCAAGGAAGTTGTGTTCGATATTTGACAGATTGATTACAGCTTCCGCTCTTTCTTTTGTGTTTGTCATTGCAGCTTATGTTCAGCCCTTTCAAATTTACACTGTATGACGCGTTCTCCGTCAGAGAATATTTCGGCATACAGGGGAAGTAAGTCATCTTTTGAAAACCACGAGCGCGTTTCAATCGCAGAGGATGCTCCGCTGTTTCGTGAGATTATGAGATATGCGTCGCGGTCAAATATTTTTGTGTTTGTCTGCTCGCTTATGTTTCCGCCCGTCCAGTGCTTCATAAGAACAGGAACGGTGGAAAGTGGGGACAGATTATCCTCGTTGAGTCTGCCCATTTCAAGGTTTGCACCGTCAAAGCTTATCGTTGAGCGCTCGCCCGTTACGGTGAAGCACATACCTGCAATTTCATCCGGTGACACCACGCACGCACGGTCATCTCCCTCGCGGTTGTAGGTATAATCAAGGATGAAGCTTACCTCACGTGACGGGAAATGTGCCGTTATATCCGCCCGGTAGTTAGCCGAGACAGTGTCCCGCATGGCTTTGGTAACAGCGTCTGCACCGCTTTCTCCGGAAGAACATGAGGAGAGGGAGGTGAGCACGAGAAATATCGGGAGTAAAATCAAAAGCTTTTTCAATCTTCTTGCCTGACCTTCTTTATAACCGATTTGAGGGTGCACAGCATATCGGTGGGGGTCATCGAATATTCGCCATAGATTTCGGCGGCAAGGTCTCCTGC
>JAFQVE010000615.1 GCA_017408185.1 Oscillospiraceae bacterium
GATTGATACGTCTCCCACGCGGAACACCTCGCTTTCTGCAATGTCGAAATTAACATATATAATTATGCCATATGTTTTTGTCGAAGTCAATAGAAGAAAGGTTTCAATATAATTACAAAATGAGAAAAAGAAACACCCGAATCGTGAATTTGTCCGATTGTGTGAGAAAATGCAGTCATAATGTGATATAATGAACTAAAAAATAAAGTCCGGCAAACTATAATAGTATATGTCGGTGGAAAAGGAGAAAAGATTATGAAAAGAATTACAGCGCTGTTACTTATGTTTGTTATGCTGCTTTCCCTTGCTGCTTGCGGCGGTGGAGGCGGAAATACCGCTCTTGACGGACAGGATCCGACCGAGCCGCTGACAAAAGATGATGTTATCAAGTATATGGTTGTATCTTCACCAAGCTGGCCTGTTCGGGACGACTGGAAGCTTTTTGAGTATATGTCGGAAGGCTCCGGGGCAACTCTTGATGTTATTTCTATTCCGGCAACAGATGCAGGTTCAAAGTTTCCGCTTCTTTTTGCGGCACGCGACGAGCTTCCGGACCTGATGGCGTTCGATATGGTTGGCGGACACACGAAATATGCAGGAGAAGGGCTTATTGCATTTGATGATTTAGCAGAGTTTATGCCTACATACAATGCATGGCTTGAAGCTCTTTCGGGGGAAGAGTATGATGTAGTTGTCAAAAACCGCAAGCGTGCAGATGGGAAGATATACTACACGCCGGGAACTGGGCGCGAGGGGAGAACGCGTATGCGCGCGTGGCTTTACCGCGAGGATATCTTCAAAAAGCACAATCTGAAAGCACCGGAAACCTTTGATGAGATTTATGAAGTAAGCAAAACTCTTAAAGAGCTGTATCCGGACTCTTATCCCTACAGCACAAGAAGCTTCAGTTATGTCTTTGATCTTCCCGGCTCGGCGTTTGATAAATGGTGGCAGTACGGCGTATACTACGATTTCGATGACGGCGAATGGAGGTATGGCGCAACTGAGGATACGGCACTTGAAATGCTGACATTCTATAAAAAGATGATAGATGAAAAGCTTATGCCTGCTGACTGTGTGACGATGAGCTCGACTGCTTTTGATGAGCTTGTTCTTACAAACAGAACATTTATTATGCCGCATCTCCAGCTTCGGATAGATTACTGTAATCAGCTTGCACAGAAGGAAAACCCGGAGTTTAAAATCCAGGCATTCAAGCCACCGGTTGCAAATCCGGAAAAAGGCGTTGCGATGATGGAACGCGGTGACCTTGAAATGATAGGCATTTCAATTCCGGACACGGGGAATGCGGAAGGTATTGCGAATGCGGCAAAGTTTGTAGACTGGATGTATACAGACGAAGCTATGGAGCTTGTTTCATGGGGTAAGGAAGGAGAGACGTACGAGGTCGTTGACGGTAAGAAAAAGTATATTACTGATGAAACGGGCGCACTGCCGAACACGCTTTACGGCTTCCATACCTACGGCTCATTCTGCCGTATGGATCCCGAGGCTGCAAAGGCGATTCAGTCGGAAACAACGCTTGAAAGCGAAGCAATTGTAACAGAGCATCAGCTTCCGTATTATCCGGTAACGCTCTGGCTTGACTTTAACGACGAAGAACAGGCTGTTATGGATATGTACAGAACCGGAATCCAGTCATACACTCAGGAAATGCTTACAAAGTTCTTGCTTGGTCAGGAGCCGCTTTCAAACTTTGATTCGTTCGTTGCAAATTTGAACGAAATGGGAGTTGAAGAGCTTCTTGCCGCTTATGCAAGCGCATATGACAGAGTAAAATAACCTACAAAAAGCTTTTACATAACGCAAAACGAAACGACCGCAGGTGAGTTTCCTGCGGTTGTTTTGTAAGTAAGAAAAGGGAGATAAAATGGCAGAAATTATTTCGTACATAGCATCAGGAATATCAATTGTGTTGGGGTTGTGCGAGCCTTTCGGAAAAACAATGAAATCCGTTCTCATATTCAATTTTCTTGGGAACCTTCTTGTGGGTTTGAGTTATTTGCTTGTAAACACGTTAAACGGTGCGGCAATTTGCGCTGTGGCGTGTGTTCAGGTAGTTATAAATTACATTTTTGATATGAAAAGAAAAAAAGCTCCGAATTGGCTTATCGCAATTTATGCGCTTGCATTTCTTGCGGTGAATCTGCTGAGCTTTGCATGTTGGTATGATGTAATAGCTCTTGCGGCGGCAATGTGTTTTGTTTTAAGTGTCGCACAGCCTGACCCGAAATACTACAGGTTGTTTTTTATAACCAATTCGTCGCTTTGGATAATATATGATGCGCTTGCAAAGGCTCACGGCAATCTGATTACGCATACAGCTCTTTTTATTGCAACTTTTATTGCGATATGTGTACGTGACGAAAAGAAAAAATCGGAAAGGAATAACGGATAACGGCAGATGAAAGATTTATTGTCATATGGATTTGCTTCTGAAAACGGAAGCGTTGTAAAATCGGATATCGGATATAAGCTGATCGCAGAAAAAGAGAAAGAATGCGATGAAGTGTGTTCGTTTTATCTCGATTCCTTATTTGATACAGAGGAATATTTCGTGATGGAATATAAAGTGCTGGGCATAAAGCGCAGGCGAATTGCAAAAGCGCCGCTTGTTTTTTTGCTGACAGAAAGCGGAGAAGAAGCTCTTGTTTGCTGTGATGACCTTACATTCGACGGCAAAGAGCACCGAGTTATTGTTAAAACCGAAAAGGTTAATGCATCCGGGCTACGCTTTGAATTTGGCGCAGACAGAAGGAATGCAGCTGAGCTTACAATCTGCAAAATGTATACCTGCACAAAAAATGAGCTTCCGGTTTGCTGCGCAGAGCTCGTTACCGAAACCGAGGAAAGCTTTACTGCGCTTGATATATCGGCGATGTTCAATGCAGAGTTTTCTGCACCGAACGAGAATGTTATGATCGACGGCGGCAGATTTTTTGAAAAAGATGAGGTTTCTCTTCGCGGGATTCCTTTCAAGGTTTTACCGACAGGGAAAAATCTCATCGCACCCGATGCTCCTCCGGCGGAAAATGATGACATCATAGTAAACTTCGGCGTTCCTGCAAAACGCAGGCTTTGCAGACCGATAAGCCGCGACAGCAAAACGGAAGTCAAGTTAAAAATGAACGCATCGGAGCTCTTCTTTCTTTTTGGCATAAAGGGAAAGCGACATCAGCGTTGCGGATTTGCCGCAAAAAGCGCAATTGTCGGCGAAAAATCAAAAGACGTAACGATGCCGCTTTCGGTTGATGATGTTGAACGCTTTTTCGTTGAGATAGTTTATTCCGACGGGACGCACGACACCGCACTTCCGCTTAATCTGAAAACAATGCGTCACAGCATCGGCGGCGATATGGGCGCATATGCCGTGCCGTGTAACGGAAGCCGTGTTGAAAGCATTGTTTTTCATAACAGGATGCTTGATACCGATATATGCATAGCGGCGGTGACGGTAAATAATACCCCCAAACGCTTGTTTCCCGAAATGCTTATACCGGAGAATCCTGCAAAAATCGAACGAAAAATAAGCCGAGACAGTAATGTTATTCTCAACGGTTCGGTCCTCTCGGTAAAAAGCGGGGCGCTTTCCTTTGATGCGGATATTTCAAAAGGAATACATCTTCTCGGCATAAAGAATGAATACGCGCCAGTGATGTCTGCAAAATATGACGCACTGTTAAAGGTTAAAACGGAAGACGGAGCGGAGATATCGAACTTTGATTTGATAAGCGCAAGTACGGATGAGCGGTCTGCAACACTTCATTACCGATATAAAGAGCTACGGATATGTGTCGGAATAGCCGTGTGTGAAGAAGACGGAATAAGAATGCAATGCAATGTAAATAATGCAGGTGAAAAAGAAGAAAAAATCGGTGTGATGTTTCCGTGCTTTACAGATGTTTGCTATACCAATAACTCCGACACCTGGTATTTCTTTCCAAAATATCAGAATATCAACAGCAATGAAACAGCGTTTATCTATGAAGAATCCGCGCCGTCCTTCCCGATGCAGTTTTTTGATATTTACAGCCCGTCTCAGCAGGGTGGCATAAGCATTACCACAAGAGAGCGCGATCTTACGGTAAGAAAATATGCCCTTGAAAAGAATGAGTACGGTGTAAGCGCTTTTGTTGAATATCCGCTGATGTACGGTGATATCGCAGCGGGAGAAAGCGTGTCGTTCAGCGAAACACGCCTCAATGCCCATAAGGATGATTGGCGTAAGGGCTTTAATCATTACAAAAACTGGCTGAAAACGTGGTATAAACCGTATAAATGCCAGGATAAAAAGTGGTATCGCGAAAGCTTCTGGCTTCTTGCCGAGATAACTGACTTCTTTGAAACAAAGGAATTTACATCGCTTCCGGTCTGGTATGATAAGGAAAAGAAGCAATGTAGATTCAAAGAGATTTTGGAAGAGCAAAAGTCCATTGCTGGCGTATATCCCGATATTCTGCATATGTGGTCGTGGGCGTTCCGTGGAGAAAATGAAACTTTCTCTCAGCAATGGGGGAATTTCGGCAGCACAGATTATGATGAATACGGCGGTGTTGAAGCGTTCCGAAAGGCACTGCACGAGGTTCGGGATATGGGCATTAATATATCGCTTTATTTGCATCCTACGCTTCTCTCGGCACGGTATCCGCAGGCAGAAAAGTATTTTCCTGAA
>JAFQVE010000616.1 GCA_017408185.1 Oscillospiraceae bacterium
ACAAAACGCACTTTTTCTGTTTCGCCGTCATCCTTTGACGGAGCATCCGTCTTGTCGTCTGTCTTATCGTCTGACGGGGTTGACGGAGCCGGAGCAGCTCCACCGCCGCCACCGCCGCCTGCAGAGCCGCCGGAAGTGCCTGTTCCGCCTGTTGATCCGTAGACGGTGACATTAAAATGAATTGTATTCTCACGCCCGTCAGAATCATATGCCGTTATTGTGAAATGGTTGTCTCCAACCTGGCTCGCATCAGGCTTCCATATAACTGTGCCTGTATTCCCATTGAGAACTGCACCACGAGGAATAATCAATGCCTTATACGATACTGTCTTACCTTCAATAGGACTTTCCGCATTCAGATCAATGTTAATTGTGCTTCCTGCCGAAGTTGAAAGTACAGACTTTATATCATCAAACACCGGCGCTTCATCACATACATAGGAGCCTGCCAGCTCAAAACGTTGACCCGGATATATATTGTATATATATCCTTTTTCAAAATCATCCGCATCCTTATACTTTCTGACAAGTGAAACCGTACCGAGTTCAAGCTTTATATTTTCATCCTTGGAAGTCTTTGCGCCAAGTATACGATACGCTCCATTCTGAACTCCGTCGTTTTCTACGACTATCATTTTTCCGACAAATGCTTCAGGTGAAGCATTGCTGTCAGGATCGACAATAATATAATTTTCAAGTGTCAACCCCTTTGAATAATCAACAACCGTTCCGGTTATATTCTTTTCCGATTTATGAGCTCCAAGAATATCTCCGTCACTTAAATACGTGTATACATTTTCTCCATTCTGTATGCTGTACACTCCGATAAAGCCACGGAAATCAAGCGTTACATCTCCATCCTGTACCTGATACGTTACTTCATTATTGGTCGAATAGATGATGTAGTCAACTCTTCCGGATTTGTGTTCAATCTTTATTGCTTTTGCATTGTCGCTCTTTTTCGGAGTTCCTTCCAACGGAGCAATGCTTACAGAATCGCTGTCCGTTAAATAACGGTTGGTCTTGTAGGGTTCATATACCGTCGTGAAAAGTGAATCAAGGTTGCTTCCCTTCCTTCTTGCAAGGAGATACTTTATTCCGTTTTTAAGGAATGCTTCATTTGCAGAGCGTGTCGGAGGATATCCGTTTGCTACTGCAACCTCGTCGAGCTCAAAATCATTAAGCATTGTAAGTCTTAAATGCAACCCTTTGCCATCTTTGAGCTTTTTCAAATAATCCTTGATTTCAAAATCAATATCATATTTTCCCACCGGACCGCTTGTTCTCTGAGTCTTGTCAAGCCAGGTATACCCTCTGGGATAATGAGTTTCATATGTCCATGCCTCAGGAGAATTCGGGTCCGCACCGTACGGCCACTCGGAGTCGGCATATGAACCGGTTTCAACTTCTCCGAGCTTCAACGATGTTTCCGAGATTGTATCTCCTGCAACATGGAAGCTGAAGAGATGATCATCCCCACCCTTTGCACGGAAGAAATCAACTATATAACTGTCGTTGTCGTTGACTTCAACAGTCACGAGAGTTCTTCTGTATATATCAGTGTTTTTATATTGTTCGCTCGCTTCCACATCGACAAGCTTCACCTTTCCTGCATCATCGAAATGGATCGGATATGAACCGGTTCTTCCCTCCTGTTCCTTTTCGTCAACAACAACAGTATTGTGTGAGAGCGTTGTTTTAATCCACTGCAATCTCTGCGGCTGTGTTCCCGTGTTGGACGGATATCCAAGGTCAGGCGTCATATTGAGGTCATAGGCAATTATGCCGAGGTTAAGCGCATCCCTATGTGCGTGCGATACATTTGTTATTCCGAAAGTCAGGTATACACCTCGCTTGTTGTTTACATTCTGGGACGGAACTGTATCATATTTTGCACCGCTTCGAAGCATCGCAAAACCATATCCGGTCATTATTTCCGATTGCCAGCCGATTTCATTGTCAAGAAGCTTTTCAATCTCACCCTCAAGCGCTTCGGGTTTTTTGGTTGTTATGTCATATCGAAGCCCTTCCGTTTTCTCTCCATTCAAGAGATAGATGTGATTTGCAAGGCGTGACCCGATTTCTGTATCCTTCAAAAGCTTATATGCAAGAATATACTCATCAAGCAATGCTATGAATCCGCCACCTCCGGTTGTTCCGCTATCACCTGTCTGTGCAGCTTCCGTTGAGTTTATCACGACCTGAGGAAATGCTCTGTACATCTGCACAAACTTTGTGTTCTGAAGCAAATCATACTTGGGATCCTTTGTATATCTTCCCAAAACGTCTGCAACATACAGAAGCTTCTGTGCCGGAACATAGTTATAGTTCGGAGCCGCCTCGTTGTTCATACCGTCGCGGTCAATTATATCAACAAGTTGCGCTGATACATTACCGCCTGTAAGCTTTTTATCGCTTGTTATTGCACCTGACTTATATACAAAATCAAGCATTTCGTTTGTAAGTGGCTGATGGTCAAGGGCAACTGCGGCATTCGTCAGTGCAAGCTGAAGCTGACCAAAGTTTCCGTATATCTGTGTGTTGAGAATGCCTTCGTATGTTGTTTTGAGAATGCCGTCTTCCCAATTCTTCCAGATTTCATATCCACTTTCTTTTTTGTTTTCAAGATTCAATTCTTTTGCTTTGCCCGACAGGAAGGAAATAACCTGAGGATCATTGCGCATCGGGAAGAACGCATCTGCAGCTTCGGTAAATTCCACCGCAAAGTCGCAGTCATTTATACGTCCCTGGATTTTACCGGTTCCCGCTCCGCCGTCTGTTACAAAGAACTTGCCCGTTCCGGTAAAAGGAGCCGTGTCCATTGCGGGCCATACATCTGCAATACGGTCAAGTATTATAGCACCCGCTCTTCCGTATTTTACCTCACCGGTATACACATATGCTTTTTTAAGAGTTTTGAGTATATTTCTCTCCTGTTGCCATGCTCTGAAGTTATAGAATGCGATATGGTTATGTACTTCCACAACTCCATTTGAATATGTATATGGATTTCCCTCCGGGTCTGTCGGGCGGTATCCCCATCCGTCATCGACACCCCAGCCTTCTGCGGTTTCACCCGGTCGCAGACCTGCACCTGCGTTTATGGTTACATTTACACCTTCTACTCCGCCATTTTCAATTCTTACCTGATTTGCGACTTCCGGATAGAGGAGATTCACAAGAAAACCCTTCTCTCCGTTTGCCACAAGCTCTGCATTGCGACTCTTTGCCTGTTCGTAATCAAACAATCCGTTTTCATCAAGTCCGAGTTCATAGAATCCCTCAAAATCGTTACTCGGGAAATAGCGTTTGCAATCAGGACACTGTATTTTCCAAGGGCGTGTCAGCATATCATACGACCATACACCGACACCACCGCCACCGTATTTCACCGCAGTATCAACACCGCAGTAACGGCAAATTGAATGATAAGGATCCCCCGTTCCTCCCACCTGACGTGAACGCGGAACACCTTCTCCGATTGTAAGCTCATATATCTGCTCATAGTTATCCAAATATTGGTCTGCAAGCTCTTTTGCTTCCTTCACCTCATCTTTTGCCCACGAATATCTGGCTGCATTTTCCTGAATGTTATCACAGATTTCCTTAGTGAATATTGTTCGCTCTGTTTTCTTATCATCCAAAACAAACGCTATTGTAATCGCTTCTGTCTCATAGCTTTCTCCGTCAAATACTGTTTTTGCCTTTACCTGAACAGTACCTTCACCAACAGCAGAAAGGTAACCCTTATCATCGATAACAGCAATATTCTCGGAGGACTGATTTATTATCTCATATTCCACTTTTGAAGAATCTATTATCTTCTCATTTCCGCTGTTCATCTTCATTTTGAACGTAAGCGGTTTTCTGTCTGTCACATATATGCTTTCCGGAGCATCGAGATATACCTTTGAAACTCCACTTGTATCGATAGATGAAAGCTTGAATTCCGCAGTTTGTGTTGTGTTCTCATATTTGACACTCACTGTAATTGTCGCATCACCTTCAGAAATCGCTCTTACGGTTCCGTCACGTTCCACCATCACGGAATCGGGATTGCTTGAGCTGTAACGGATAGTAAGTCCTGATTCATCAATCTCTGTTCCATCAAGAAGATATGCCTTCAGCTCCGCTTTCATCGTTTCTCCTACGCGGATTACGTCTGACGGATACGAAAACTCCGTAAATTTGAGTTTCTGTTCACCTTCCAGAACAAGGCTTCTCAAATTTATATATTCGTCTGCTCCGCCACGCGTTTTATGAATCGCAAAGACGTATTCGCCCGGATTTTCAAATTGGACAAAGCCCAACGAAACATATTTGGGTGTCAATGCCAGAGCTTCACTGTCAAAGCAATCTACAGTTCCCACGAACGTGTTATACTTGAATTCATCAGTGATATAACCATCGACATCATAGGGGACGATATAAATATCAGCTACACCTGCGGCTCTGTAATAGTCGCTCTTTTCAAGTGACACAAGATATCTTCCCGGAACATCTACCTTGATTTTAATTGCGACATATTCACCGGGAGCATGGCTCAATCTGAGCCTTCCGGTATTGCTTGATGATGCATAGAGAAACGCAACTGCAGAATTTGCCTTATTTACGGTTGAAGCATCAGAGCTTTCCCACTGCCAGTTACCCACTTCTCCGTCTTCACCCGTGTAATCATACGTAATGCCGCGGATATCTTCAAGTCTTTTTGGCTCTGCGGTATAAAGCGGGGCATTCCATTTGCTGCTTATCTTCGTAAAATTATATGTCACATCTGTTCCGGCAAGCTCCATCGGAACCTGCTCGACAAATGAAAACTCCTTTTCAAAGTTATATTTTCTTTCGCCGTACGTAACCTCGGCTTCAATGGTAACGTCGCCTTCTCCGATTATTTCAATTTTTCCGTCGGCGGTTATCGTTACAACGTCGGGATTTCCACTCTTGAATGAAACGGAATCATCATCGAAGTTTACTGCCGTCTTTGCTTTGTCCGACAGAACACCCGTTGCCTTAAGCATATTACCCGCGCCGATAGCTATATCGCCCTTCATTACCGCAAAGGCTTCGCCCCCGTAAAGCTTAAGACTTCCAATTGCACTATATCCCGCTTCTTTCGAGGAAACGACAAGCACGTATTCGCCCGCTTCCGCAAAATTGACGTTTTCTTTTTCTATGGTTCCTGTTTTTTCATAATTCTTTCCATCAGCATCCAAGCAAGAAACCGTCTCAAGAAGATTACTTGCCGTGAGGTTGGCCTCTATATTTTTTGCCTCCTCGGAATCAAGAAGATAAACGTCAACTGCCTTTGATGCATAGGTGCGCTGTGCATAAGTAAGCTCGACATCATAATATCCCGAAACGGGGACATTTATTCCAAGTGCATACCAATAGCCCGCCTTATGGCTTGTTACCATATATCCGTTAAGAGTTCTGAAATCTCCAAGGACGGGATCCCAACCGGACGTTCTGGAATGCGAACGGTAGAAGCCGTTTGACTGTTCATACGTAAAATCTCCGAGATAGAATCCATAGCCGACTTCATATGGGTTATAGAATACGTTTACGCCTGATCTGTTACTATTGGGGTCAACAACGTTTATTGTGTGAACGATTGTTTTTGGGCTTCCGTTTATCATTGCGGTAAGGGTAATTTCCGCTTTTCCCTCTTTTGATGCAGTTATCGTCCCCTCATAAACTCCGTCATACGAGAGATCATCCGATGTTTTTTCAACGGCAACGGCATCGCCCGAGCTTACTGCCGCAGACATCCAATTATTTACGGATGCAGAAGGCATTCCGTCCGATGCCATCTCATATCCGTTTGCGCGGAAGTAAGATCCGTCGCTCATAACTGCATATGCCGCAAAAGACACCGTATCTCCTACAACAAGTTCCTTCGGGAGCGTATGTTCAATTTGGGAATACGATACCTCCGTCTCTCCAACATAGTCGAGCGAAAGGCTTATCGGAAGAGCTCTGTTTCCCCACTGATAATATTGGGTTTTTCTCGCAAGAACAAAGGCAATTTTCGCCGTTCCTGCCTCGAGATAGAGTGTGTTCATCGTCTTTTCGATATTTGCAACAGGCTTCTTATTTGTTGTTGTCGAATCGGTAAAATTATAAAAGCCTGCATATTCGCCATTGACATAAATATAGAATTCAGCGCCCGGATGCCACTTTGCACCAAGAAGCTTGATGCTGTAGCTTCCGCTCTTTGATATCGGTACAGTGAATGTGAACATTGAATCATATGGATTTTCCGTTCGGTCAAGCCATGCATCTCCCGTTCCGACATCTATCTGCTGTACGGTTGTACCTGTGTTTCCGATAGTAGTCTGACGGTTATCGCCTTTAGCGGTAGTTGTCTCCGAAGCAACAACCGTGTAGCCTGCAGCAGTTCCATCAAGGTCACACGGTCTGGTCGGATTTCCGCCACCCGCAGTTCCTCCAAATACGATTTTCACATCATATTCGCTTGCCGCACTTACCGACATTACAGGAAGCATAGATGCAATAATTGCGAATGTCAGTAATATTGAGATAATTTTTTTCATAACTATATCTCCCTACTCGATGATATCTGTATAAATCACTCTGACTTCCCCATCGGAATCCTTAACCATGAGGAATCCGCGTGCCACATTTTCATTCTCCGACGGAAGTGCCGTAAACTGTCCTGACGGAGTACCATTTTCCGAAAGAGCTCTTGAATAGCAGCTGTTTACAGTCGGAGTTCCGCTCTTTGAGAAGATAATACCGGCTTCAAGCTTTTCATAAGCTTCAGGTGTATTGTATGTAATAAAATATGCGTTTCCTTCCTTGTCCAGATTAATGGTCGGCAAAGCCTCTTTCTCCCCTTCATATACGGCAATCAACGATATATCGCCCCAGAGATAAAAGCTTATTTCTTTATCATAGCTCACCACACATTCGCTTTCATCACCCAGTATCCAGTAAGAGAAGTTTTCACTGGTTGCCACATAGCTTACTTCATCTCCGTATTTTCCTTTCTGAATGCTTTTGGGTGTTTCAGTATCGCCGTCATAGAAGGATGCAGTATACTCAGTGTTTGCAACCTTGTACAGAGCGACCGCACGTGTTATTGAATTGATTACCGTATCATTTGCAATGCTCCAGTTTGAAAATTCGTGACCTGTAAGCTTTGTGTCAACATCTTCCGAAGCACTGGCAAAAGTTGTTCCTTTTGCAACATTTTTGCTTGTTATAAGACCTTTATATTGATTATAGAAGCTTACGACAACTTCATCTGAATTGTTGTTTGCACTGTCATATACAGCGATAAGCGCCGTGTTTGTATTTGCAGTAAATGTATATTCCGGTTTATCACTTATAACTTTTCCGGAAGCATTTCTCCAATGCGAGAATACGAGAGTTTCCGTTTCATTTGCAGTCACCGTAATGGTTTTGCCGGTATTGACCGTATTTGCATTTCCGATTGTAATATCATCCGAGGTTACATCCCCACCGTTTTCTGCAGCTACATACACGCTGACAGTTTCATCTGCCGCTTCTCCTATGCCTGTATCCTGACCTGCAAACGAAAATACCTTTTCGAAAACATACTCGTTTTCTCCGTATATAACCTCGGCTTCGATCGTGGCATTTCCGTTTCCAAGGACTTCGAGTTTCGTGCCATCCGTTACCTTTGCAATACCCGGATTTTTGCTTATGAAGGTTACTTCCGTATCCTTAAAATCGATAACCGTCTTTGCCTTGTTGGATAAAACACCTGAAACATTCAATACGTTCTCATCTGAAAGAGCTATCTCGCCATGCATAACGGCAAGATTCTCTCCGCCGCTGAGAGTGAGGCTTCCGATTGCGCTGTACCCTGCTTTCTTCGAAGAAATGACCAGCACATATTCGCCGGCGTTTTCAAAATTTACGTTTTCTTTCTCTATGGTTCCGGTTTTTTCATAATTCTTCCCATCAGCATCCAAGCATGAAACCGTCTCAAGAAGATTGCTTGCTGTGAGGTTTGCTTCAACGTTTTTTGCCTCCTCGGAATCAAGGAGATATACGTCAACCTCAGTTGAGGCATAGGTTCTTTGCGCATATATAAGCGAAAGGTCATAAAATCCCGAAACCGGAACGTTTATGCCGAGTGCATACCATTGGCCCGCCTTGTGGCTTGTTACCATATAACCGCCATTAGTTCTGAAATCGGTGAGTATCGGATCCCAACCCGCAATTCTTGAATGCGACCGGTAGAAGCCATTTGACTGCTCATACGTGAAATCGCCGAGATAGAATCCATAACCAACTTCATACGGGTTGTAGAATATGTTTACACCTGATCTGTTGTTATCGGGATCAACGACATTTATTGTGTGAACGATTGTTTCGGGACTGCCGTTTATCGTTGCGGTAAGAGCAATTTCCGTTTTCCCCTCTTTCGATGCCGTTACAGTTCCCTCATATACTCCGTCATACGAGAGATCTTCCGACGTCTTCGTCATATTGATGCTGTCACCTGACATAACCGATACTGCTATCGAATTTTTCGTTGAAGCAACCGCCTTGCCGTCCGACGCCATCTCATATCCGTTTGCACGGAACTGCGAACCGTCGCTCATGAGCGCATATACGGTAAACGGAACCGTCTCGCCCACTGCAATCTCCGATGGAAGCGTATTCACAATTTTGGAATACGATACTGTCTTCTCACCGACAAAATCAAGTGAAAGGCTTATCGGGAGAGCTCTATTTCCCCACTGATAATACTGTGTTTTTCTTGCGAGTACAAAGGATATCTTTGCATTTCCCTCTTCAAGCCAAAGCGTGTTCATTGTCTTTTCGACACCAAGCACCGGTTTTTTATTCGTCGTCACCGAATCTGTGAAGTTATAGTATCCCGCATACTTTCCGTTGACATAAACAAAGAATTCTGCACCCGGATACCAATTTCCTCCGATAAGTTTAAGACTGTAGCTTCCACTCTTTGATATTGGTACAGTGAATGTAAACATTGAATCATATGCATTCTCTGTTCGGTCAACCCAAGCATCTCCTGTACCTATATCTATCTGCTGCACGATTGTACCTGTGTTCCCGATAGTAGTCTGTCGGTTATCACCTTTAGCGGTAGTTGTCTCCGAAGCAACAACCGTGTAGCCTGCAGCAGTTCCATCAAGGTCACAGGATTTAGTCGGATTTCCGCCACCTGTAGTCCCTCCGAACACGATCTTTACATCATATTCGCTTGTCGCACTCACCAAAGTTACAGGAATCGCTGATGCAATAATCGCAAATGCAAGCAGCATTGAAAGGATTTTTTTCATGACTATATACCTCCAAAAACAATGTACAGTGTATTCTACACTGTCTCATTATTAGAATAGCATCTTACTCTTTCGCACTTCAAGCAGAAAAGTTATAACATTGTGCCATTTATACTTGTCACCCAAAGAAAACAATGATATAATCAAACTAAATAAAATGAAAGTGAGAATTCTTATGAACATTGCGGTTCTGACCACTGAAGACAATATGATGTCAAAGCTTCCCGTAACCGTTGTCACAAAAGTTCTTCACGAAACTGACGAAAAGCCGATCTTTCACAATTACTCACATCTGTGCTATGTTCTTGCAGGAAGCCTTTTTCACACGATTGACGGTAAGACATTTCATCAAACGCCCGGCACCTGCACTTTCATTCCTTACTACACACCATATACCGTCAATTCTGCCGAAAGTGAGGTTTCGCCGGTACACATTCATATTTCCTTTCCTGATAAATTTCTCACCGAGCACGGCTATTCTTTTTTCTCCTCATCAAGGGGCATTGCTGCATATGGCGGAAAAAGAATTCCGAAATTCGTTTCCTTTTCAGAAAAAGACAAAGTCAAAGCAGAGTCGTTGTGTAAAAAAATCGTGTGCGAATATGACAAGCATAAAAACGCATCATATAATCTTATTTCCGAGTACATCGCAGAGTTTCTCACTCTTTATATCTCCTGCGCATCTGAAGAAGCAGAAGTTTTGCAGATAAGTACTTTAACCTATGAGCGTGCTTTCGCAATAAATAAAGCGGTAGAGTATTTAGCGCAAAATTATCGCCACCCAATCTCCATTGATGAGCTTGCTCAGATAGCTACGATGTCACGACGTTCTTTTTTTAGGAATTTTGAAGAGGTCACAGGAACGACTGTATCTCAAATTCTTTTATCTGTCCGGCTGAAAGCCGCCGCCGTTCTTCTGATACATACAGACAAGACTCTCGATGAAATCGCAAAAGAGGTCAAATTATATAACAAATCGCGGCTATCTTCGCTTTTTACGAAGGAATATGGTATGTCACCGCGTGAATTCAGAAAAATTGAGCGACCAAGAGAACTCAAGTTGCTTCCTTATTGGAATCGACGTTGGACGTGGTTTGATGAAAATCTCTGCAGTTTTAAAGATATGTAGCCCAAAAAACATTATTTGACATATGTAAAACAACGGACGAAGCCATAATAATGCCTCATCCGTTGTTTTCTTTTGCTTATTTAATAAAGTCCAATATTCTCTTGATAAGAACTGCAACTTCGGCGCGTGTTGTGTTGTCGGTCGGGGCGATTTTGCCGCTCTTTCCGTTTACAAGGCCGCTTGCGATGAGCGCATTGACTGAATCCTTTGCATATTCTGCAACAGCTTCAAAATCAGGATATTCAACATCCCCCGTCTCAAGTTCAACCTCAAGTGCCGTGAGTGCTCTGTATACAATCGTCATCATATCCTGACGTGTGATTGTATTTCTCGGCGCAAACTTATTATCGCCAATGCCGTTTACAATA
>JAFQVE010000078.1 GCA_017408185.1 Oscillospiraceae bacterium
GTTGCACCTTATGCACACGATGCCGTCTCTGCACTTATCGGTGCAGGACTTGTAAACGGTAAGAACAATCTTATCGCACCGATAGACTGCACCACCCGTGCAGAAGTCGCAGTGCTCATCAAGAGAATACTGGACTTTGTGAAAAGTAATTAACCCATATGGTTAATATAAAAAACAAAAAAACGGAGGAACAACACAATGAAAAAATTATTATCATTAATCCTCGCAATCGCAATGGCTATATCCCTTATTCCGTCGGTATTTGCAGAAGATACCGCAACCGAATCAACAAAACCGGCAGATGTGGTGTATGATTTTACGACGCTTCCAAGTGGATGGAAATATGCAAATGGTACCGAAGGATATACTTTTGCATTTAACACCAGTAAGGGTGGTAATGATTGGAAATTTGGGCTTAATACTTCCGGTGAACAGGCGAGCGTCCGGTTGCCGGTAAATACCACATGGGAAACTAAGGTGACAAGATCAACCAGAGCCGCAATAGATATTACTGTAGATGTGGGTGGGTGGTATACGCCGAGCTTTACGGGAGGACTTACGAATCAAAACCTCAAAGCATCAATATATGTGGATATAGTTGACGGAACCACAACCACGACAACATACCTTGGAGATTATGACTTCACATATACAGGTACTGAAACTACAAGTAGTGCGAATTGTGTTGTCGGAACAGAAAAAGAGCTTAATACTATCTATCTTCCTGCAGGAACACATACAGTTGTTTTCTGTTTTAGAGAAGGAACTGATGGAGGATATCCTCACTTTATAAACTTTAAGCTTAAAGGTCTCAGTGCCAAACCGACAATTGAAAAAGTGGACTCTAAGGTACCGACTGATGTGCTTTGAATTGAAGACGAAAAAACACTTACAGCACAGGTGGTCGACTCTAATGAAAATGCAATAAGCTTTGGGGAGTATAAATTACACAGTGACAATGGATTGAAAAACACAACAAACTACCTCGCGGTTACCTCTGACAACGAGGATGTAATCGAGGTAACAAGCTATGCAAAGGGTGGACTTTGCAATTCCGAGAACACAACATATTCTATTAAAGCCATTGGCGGCGGTGTTGCAAACCTTGTATTCACTCCGTACATTGACGGTGTGGCGCAAACCTCTTATACCAAGAGCGTTTCCGTCGCCGGAACGATAACGGTTGATTTTTCTAAATCGACGGATAAAGGTGCATCGACGCCTGGATACAAAATTAATGAAGACGCCGGAACCGCGGCCACTAACTGGCGCAAGGCCGGGAGCTATATGAGAGTTACTACGACAACGCCTGATGCAACTCTTTCGAACGTTTGGCCTACAGTATACAATCGTTCAACTAAGGCAACGTTTGATATCAATGTTCCTGTTGCGGGGTTTTACAGCGTGAAATTCCTTGGAGGACTCAGCACCGTAAGTGCTTTGGGCTCAATGTATGCAAATGGCTCATATGTCGGAGAATATGATTTTCGTACCGATGATACAACTACAAATGCAGATAAAGCTATCGACGGAACTGAAAAGACGTTGAATACAGTTTATCTTAAAGAAGGAAGCAATACCTTCTATATCGCAATACACGGACTTACTCCAAATGTTCAACCGCTCACATTTATACACAAGATCACTCTCACACCTGTTGATTCGCTCGCAGGAAAAACAACAATAGCTGTCGGCTCGGTAAGTTCAACAGATATCCCCACAACAATGACTGTCGGAAATACGGCAGATGCTACTGCGTCGGTGACGATGGAAGATGGCTCTGTACGTTCTTTCGCGGCATGGGCGGCTGATTCGCCTAAGCAAGACACCACTGACTCCGTAACTGTAACCTCATCAGCACCTGATATAATCAGCGTTGAGAGCTATGACGATGACGCTCTCGGCGCATCGGATAAAACCACATTCACGCTCAAAGCAAATGCGGCGGGAAGTGCGGATATCACAGTAACTGCAAAGGTTGGAAGTTCGACCAAAACAGCAACATATACCGTGACGGCAAGTGAGGATAACCCGAATGAGGTAACAACAAACCCGAACGTTTCGGTATATATCGTTGCTGAGAATGCGGATTCAAGCCTTATAAGCGTAACACAGGGCGGCGTGACTGCGGGAGATGTCGGCGGAGAAGTAGCTCGCGGAACAACGATATCCGCGACTGCGAACAGCGATGAAAATTATGAGTTCCTTTACTGGATGGATAACGCAAAGCGTTATATTCAGGACGATGCGACATATACGTTCACTGCAGGAACAAACACTGCTGTCTGGGCGGTATATGCAGACAAGACGGATAATCTCAAGCTCTTTGATTACTTCACCGATTACGGAACGCGCGTATACAGCATCGAAGCTGAGAGTGAAGACGGTGTTCCGGCGCCGGACCTTGAAATGACGGGATACACCGGCGGTGAGTGGAAAAAGTCTATTGATAATGACGAGTATGTAACCTTTACTCCGGATTGGGAGAGCGCAACAAAGAGCGCCGTCTCTGTAACTCTTGACGGAAAGTCTTACGCGGCGGGAAGCTACGGTGATGATATTACGGTTGAAAAGACTTTGGACGGCTTTGTTTCATGGATGAAGAACGGTAAATTGGTAAGCTATAACGATAAATACACGTTCTTTGCGTGGGACGAAGAAGAAGCTCTTGTTCAGTCTTCAGAAGGTGAGAAGAGTGCGTTCCCGGGAGTTGTTCTCTTCAAAGATGGAAGCAAGTATATGCTTGAGCTTGTAAACTGCGAGGATGTGGAGATTGTTGAAAAAGGTATTCTCTTTGACGGAACGATAGACAGCTGTCAGAAGAAGTTTGTTTCAAGAACGGACCTTTCTCAGTTTACAATAATTGAGGATATATACACAGTTGCAAAGGCATATGTGATTTACAGAGACGGAGACAACTTAAGGGTAGCGTATTCAGAATAAACAAAAGCCCGGCATCCGCCGGGCTTTTCGGTTTGACGGAAAGGTTCCAGAATAGGCTTCCCCTCGAGGGGAAGCTGTCACGAAGTGACTGATGAGGTGTAGCCGTGAAACGGCGTAAAAGCATATAAAACAACGCTGCAACGGATGCTTGCGCATCCTACACCTCATCCGAGTTGCTTCGCAACCCACCTTCCCCTCAAGGGGAAGGCTATAAAAACGGCTTTTTTCGGTTTGACGGAAAGGTTATAAAAAGAGAAAACGGGAGGGATTCTCATGTTTATCGGAATAGACATCGGAGGAACGAAGTGTGCGGTTATTAAGGGTGACAGCGTATGTGGTGTTGTTGATAAAATTAAATTTGATACAACGAATTTGAATGACACGCTGAAAAATATTTGTGATGCTGTTGAAAAAATGGGTAACGCCGACGCGATAGGTATAAGCTGTGGTGGCCCGCTTGATTCAAAAAAAGGTGTGATTCAGTCACCGCCGAACCTTCCGGGGTGGGAAAATGTTCCGATTTGCAATGTGCTGAAAGAGCGTTTCGGCGTTCCCGTTGCCTTGCAGAATGATGCCAATGCCTGCGCACTTGCGGAATGGAAATACGGAGCGGGAAAGGGAACGGAAAATATGATTTTTCTGACCTTTGGAACCGGTCTCGGTGCAGGCTTGATTTTGAATGGCAGGCTTTATTCCGGCACAAACGATATGGCAGGCGAGGTCGGGCATATAAGACTCTCGGAGTTTGGACCCGTAGGGTATGGAAAAAGCGGGTCATTTGAGGGGTTTTGCTCAGGTGGCGGCATTGCAGAGCTTGGGAAAATGCTTGCAAAGGAAAAGCTGCAGCTCGGAGAGAAAACTGCTTTCTGCAGCGGATATGATGAGCTGGATAAAATCAATGCAAAGAGTATTGCGGAATGTGCAAAGCTCGGCGATGAAACGGCGGTTAAGGTTTATGACATATGCGCAGAAAAGCTCGGTGCAGGGCTTTCTGTTCTGATAGATATATTAAATCCCGAGTGTATTGTCATAGGAAGCGTTTTTCAGCGCAGTGAAGAGCTTTTGCGGGAGCGTATGGAAGCGGTAATTGAACGAGAAGCACTTTCGTTTTCAAACGCAGTCTGCAGAGTTGTTCCCGCGGAGCTTGGCGATTCATTGGGCGACTGGGCGGCGATTGCCGTCGCGGAGAATTATTATAAAGAGGAAATTGTAAAATGAGAGAACTGTTGGAAAGACATCCGAAGCTTCTCGGATGTGAAGAGGATATAAAAAAGGCGCTTCGGCTTATTAAAGATACATATGAATCCGGAGGAAAGCTCCTTCTTTGCGGCAACGGAGGAAGCGCTGCAGACTGTGAATACATTGTAGGCGAGCTGATGAAGGGCTTTAAGAGCATGAGAAAGGTTTCGGATGAAAGAATTCCGGAGGAGATAAGAGGTAAGCTTCAAGGCTCGCTTCCTGCAATTTCTTTGCCGAGTCAGAGTGCGATTATATCGGCGTTTTGCAACGATATTTCACCCGAAATGGTATATGCACAGCTTGTGTACGGCTACGCAAAACCAGAGGATTTAGTGATAGGAATTTCAACATCGGGTAATTCTGTAAATGTTCTGAAGGCAGTAGAGCTTGCAAAATGCATTGGGGTAAAATCAATCGCCATGACCGGAAAAAGCGGTGGGGAACTCTCGGAAATTGCGACGGTATCAATAAAGGTGCCGGAAACTGAAACGTATAAGGTTCAGGAATTGCATTTGCCGGTATACCACTATCTGTGTGCAGAAATCGAACGGATGTTCTTTGAAAATGACGGACAAGAACCTAAATGAAAGACGATATCAGCTTATGAAGGAGAAAAAGTCTGAAACCTAATGTCTTTTAGCAGAGAGTAATTTTAAATAAAATTCTGCATAGCAAATAAGCCATCGGTTGATGACTGAAAAAAGATATGCGAA
>JAFQVE010000617.1 GCA_017408185.1 Oscillospiraceae bacterium
CGGAGAGGAGTGGACATATGATCTTTGAGCTGTCGCTTTCAGAGCTTCTTCTCGGTGCGTTTTTCTGCTCCTCCGCAACGGTTCTCACCATCTTTTTCGCCGGAAAACTTGTCCGGCGGCGAAAAAGAACAAAACCGGGCGAAAGCCAAGCTGCCGGGGAGGCGAGAGATGTGCTTGTGGGCACGCTCCGCAACCGGCTTCAGCTTGAAACGTGCATAGAGAATAAGTTTTACCATATACCGGCATCTCGTCTTTCTCAAAAGGATTTTCCGGTTCACTATGTTGCAATATACCGCTCAAATCACAAGTTCGGGCATGACGCCGGAATAAGCATTTACGGCAAGGTCAGCAGGTGTAGCCTTGTTCCGAGATGCGAAATAAAAGAAATCCCCAAAAACTCACAGGAGATGTACTACCGTTTTGATATCGAAGAATGGAAAACGCTCACCTCACCAATTGCGCCGGGTGAGAATGATTTTGTAAATATAATGACAACTCGCTATCTTTTAGAAAACAGCCGGAATACGGCAGAGCTTATGCTTTCCTCCCGCAAAGAGCAGATGCTTTACCGGAAAATAGAATTATGTATCTCGGGAAAAGACGATACATACAAGATCTCTTACAAAGATGCAGATATTTTACTTGATGGCGGAAGAATATCCGTAAACCGGGCAGGGACGGAGCTATACGCCTGCACCTACGCCGACTTCACCAAACACCCTTCGGCGTTTTTCAAGAAGATAAAAGAAAACGGGGAAGAACAAAAAGAAAAGGAACAGTTATTCATATGAACGGAACAATGTGCGAATTCTGCCTGAATTACGAATACGACGAAGAATACGGCGACTACTTCTGCCTTATTGATATGGACGAGGACGATGCCGGAAGGTTTGATTTTTACTCAAAGCGCGGATGCCCTTACTATCATCCCGGCGATGAGTATACCATCGTCCGCAAACAAAACTGAGGCAGGGGAGGAGACTCTTTTATGGAAAAAGCTTGCTTTATCTGCCCTGTCTGCGGAGCAGAGCTTTGGCGCGACACCAAAGCTTACCGTTGCGAAAGCGGCCACTGCTTTGACATTGCAAAAAAAGGATATGTGAACCTTCTTATGTCGCAAAGCTCTTCTCAGCACGGCGACAGCAAGGAAATGATCGCTTCGCGTGCGGAATTTTTAAACCGCGGGTTTTATGACAAGCTCTCCGCAGAAATATGCGATTGCGTTATAAAATATTCCCCACAGGAAACAAGGGTGCTTGATGCCGGGTGCGGCGAATGCAAATACACCTTTGACGTTTTGAAAAGCCTTTCGGAGGCAGGAAGGTGCCCCGAGGTTATCGGAATTGACATTTCAAAAGAAGCGCTTGCCTTTTCACGCCGCCGCGGAAGCGGGCTTTTCCTTGCCGTCGCAAGCACGGCAGAGCTTCCGGTGGCAAGCGGAAGCGTGGATGTTCTGATAAACATCTTTGCGCCTTTTTCGCCGGGCGAATTTTCACGGGTTATAAAGAACAACGGCGTAATAATCCGTGCCTATCCGCTTGCACGGCATTTATGGGAGCTTAAAGAACTTATTTATGACAAACCGTACGAAAATCCTCCGCTTGCCCCGGAGAAAGGACTTATCCTCTGTGAGGAGCGGAAGCTTAAATACAAATTCGAGCTTGAAAGCGCAAAAGATATCTTCTCGTTATTTGAAATGACGCCTTATTTCCACCGCACATCTGCGCACGACAAGGAAAAGCTTTCAAAATACAACCACCTTTTCTGCTCTGCGGAATTCGGCATTGCAATATATAAAAAACCTGAATAGTATAAGGGCTCCCTCCGGGAGGGAGCTGTCGAGCAGTGCGAGACTGAGGGAGAGCGACGCAATGTTGCGGCTTTTCACTACGTCCGTCAGACTCCTTCCACCACCATCCGGCGGTCCCCCTTCCTCCCGGAGGAAGGCTTTTTTATTTTCCATGCTTTTGTTGGATTTTCTCGTGAATTGTCATACAAACGTCTTTGAAACGCGTGTCTATGTCACGATTTGTGAACCGTAAAACTTCTATCCCGTAAGAATTTATAACACTTGTCCTCTCCTCATCATATTCAAGCGCTTTATCTGTGTAATGCTGACTTCCGTCTATCTCAATTACAAGCTTGGCAGAATGGCAATAAAAATCTGCTATGTATCCGTCAATCACCTTTTGTCGCTGAAATCTCAAAGGACTCTTCCTTAAAAAATCATACCACAAATGTTGTTCTTGTTTCGTCATATTTTTCCGCAATACCTTTGCAAGCGGTATCAGATTCTTCTTGTACGTCAATGACATCGCATCTCATTCCTTTGCTGGTATAAGGGCTCCCTCCGGGAGGGAGCTGTCGAGCAGTGCGAGACTGAGGGAGAGCGACGCAATGTTGCGGCTTTTCACTACGTCCGTCAGACTCCTTCCACCGCCATCCGGCGGTCCCCCTTCCTCCCGGAGGAAGGCTTTTTATTTGCGAAGTGATTCTTTTAGCAATTACAGCTTCGTTATAAACTTTGATGCTGTTTTATAAAGAAGGCGCTTTGTGCCGACGGAATCAAACGCTATTTCAAGCAGAACATCGCCGCCGACCGGATTTGCCGAAATGACAAGTCCTTCCTTGAACGCTTTATGCAAAATACGGTCTCCTGCAGAGAGGTTGCACGGAACAGGAGAGTCTGCCTTTTGCGCGGTTGATGTGAAGGATGAGGAAAAGCCGGAGGTTGTTTTTCTTCTCGGGCGGATTTCCTCACCCGACCAATTGCCGGCGCTTTCCTGCGACCTGCGCGCGCTCTGCCCGCTCCCGAAAGAAGCATTCCGTGAATATCCTGAGCCGGAATCATCACTAAAGCTCCATGAACGCGTCTGCGGCTCAAAGCCTTTTTCCTCAACAAGCCCTGCGGGAATCTCGGAAATAAATCTCGATTTTTTCCCGTATTTCGTCTGACCGAAAAGCAGGCGGGTGTGGGCATATATCATATGAAGCTCGCGCTTTGCGCGCGTTGTTGCAACATAAAACAGGCGCCTTTCCTCTTCGATTTCAAGCTCATCAAATTCGCGCAGACTCGGGAACATACCTTCTTCAAGTCCTGTGATGAAAACAATCGGGAACTCAAGCCCTTTTGCGCTATGCACCGTCATAAGCGTGACGTTATCATCACTGCTGTCAAAATTATCAAGGTCAGTGAAAAGGGAAACTTCCTCAAGGAAGCCTGCAAGCGACGCATTTTCCTGCTTTTCATATTCAATTATGGACGATTTAAGCTCCATAACGTTTTCGAGCCTCGTCTGCTCTTTTCCGTCCTTTTCCGCAAGAAGATACTGAGTGTATCCCGTTTTTGTTATAAGCTCGTCATAAAGCTCTCCGAGCGCCGTCTCTCCAAGCTTTCCGCGAATGGTATTTATAATGGATGCAAATTCACGGAGCGCACTTGCGTTTCTCGAAAGCTCCGGATATTCGTCCGCGCGGGAAATTACGTCAAAAGCATAAGTGTTATCACGCTGTGCCAGAAGCTCTATCGTCTCTACGGTTTTATCTCCTATTTTTCTTGACGGAACATTTATAATACGCTTTAAGCGAAGCGTATCCGTCGGATTTGAGATAACGCAGAGATACGCGAGCATATCCTTAACCTCGGCACGCTCAAAAAAGCCCTTGCCGCCAACAATTTTTGCGTGTATTCCGTTAAATTTAAGAACGCGCTCAATCTGCATCGACTGTGCGTTGGTGCGATAGAGAACTGCGCAATCGGAAAACGCCGCACCCGCCGCCTTTGCGGCGAGAATCTGCTCTGCTATATATGCAGCTTCATCGCGCTCATTTTCCGCATGGTAGACAACGGGAAGAGGACCATCGTTATTTTCCGTCCAGAGGTTTTTACCCTTTCTTCCCATATTGTTTTTAATAACGCTGTTTGCAATTTCAAGAATCTTGTTCGTTGAGCGGTAATTCTGTTCAAGGCGGATTACCTCTGCATTTTTGAACTGCTCCTCAAAATTGAGTATATTCTCAATTGTTGCGCCACGGAAACGGTAAATACTCTGGTCATCGTCACCAACAACGCATATATTTCCGCTTCCTCCCGCAAGAAGCGCGGCAAGAAGATACTGTGCGTGGTTTGTGTCCTGATACTCGTCCACAAGCACATAGCGGAATTTCCTGCGATAATAATCCAGCACATCGCGGTGCCCGGAAAGAAGATTTACCGTAAGCATTATAATGTCATCAAAATCAAGCGCATTTGCACCCTTTAACCGTGCCTGATATTTTTTATACACCGCGGCAATCTTTTCAAGACGGAAGTTACCCTCAGAGTCCTTTTCAAATGCAGAAGGGGAGAGCATAGAATCCTTTGCGCGGCTGATAACCGTCTGCACCGCGCGCGGCGGGAACGCTTTTGTATCAATGCTCATCTCCGCCAACACGTCCTTTATAACGCGTTCGGAGTCTGCCGAGTCGTAAATAGTAAAGGATGAGTCGTAGCCAAGCTTGTCTATATCACGACGAAGAATGCGCACACACGCAGAATGGAACGTTGCCGCCCAGATATCATCTGCTTTTTCCTCACCCACGGCGCGCGCAAGACGCTCCTTCAGCTCATTTGCCGCTTTATTCGTGAATGTTATGGCGATAATCTGCCACGGCGGAGCAGGGTTTAAAGCACAGATATTCTCTGCGCTTTCTTTTAAGAAATCAGCACCGGATTTTATGTATTCGCGCAGAATCTCAACGTCCATATCCGTTATTCTGTCCGGAATCTCATCCGAGTTATATGCATTACCGTATTTGATTATGTTTGCAATGCGGTTAATAATAACGGTTGTCTTTCCGCTTCCCGCACCCGCAAGCAAAAGAAGAGGGCCTTCCGTTTTGAAGACCGCGCGCCTTTGCGTATCATTTAAAAAACCGAATTCGCGCTCAATATGCGCGCGGCGGAGATTTAAAAACTCCGCCCGTAAACTTCCACTAAGCATATTTATTCTCCTAAAAATGCGGCACCGATGATGCCCGCATCATTCCCAAGCTCTGCGGTAAGAAACTTCGTCTGCTTGCCGTAGTCGGAATAACATTCTTTTTTGACAATCTCGCGGATGGGGGAAAGAAGCATTTCTCCCTCTTTTGCCACTCCGCCGCCGAAAATTATCGCCTCCGGGCAGAGAAAATTTATAACGTCAAGCACGCCTGTTGCAAGATATCTTACATACTGACTGACAACCGCGTTTCCCGCTTTATCGCCATCACGCATTGCATCAAAAGCGGTTTTTCCGTTTACCTTATCCAAGCTCCCCGCAAGCTTCCACATCTTGCTTTCCGGATTTTTTTCCATCGCTTCACGTGTCTGGCGAACAAGTGCCGTAGCAGAGCCATAAAGCTCAAAGCACCCGCGGCGACCGCAGTTGCATTCCAAGCCGTCCGGATACAGGCATATATGCCCAAGCTCTCCCGCCGCGCCGTTTACGCCGGAAAAAATCCTGTTGTCGATAATAATCCCCGCGCCGATACCCGTTCCGAGCGTTATCATAACTGCATTATTAAACTCCTTCGCCGAACCGAAAAGAACCTCGGCAAGCGCTGCTGCATTGGCGTCATTACCGATGGTGCAGGGAAGACCTGTCTTTTCTTTTACGTATCCCGCAAGGTCTGTATTTACAAACGGAATATTGTTGCAGTAAACAACAATTCCCGTTTTATCGTCAGCATGTCCCGGAACACCTATACCAACAGCGGTAATCTCCGCAGCACCGGCGTTTTCGCGCACGGTTTCTATAACCTTCACAATTGCGGAAAGAAGCGCTTCCTCGCTTTCCGTAGCGGTCGGAATACTTGTCTTATAAATAAGCTCTCCGCTGTCCGATACAAGCCCTCCCGCAATATTCGTTCCACCTAAGTCAATTCCTATCTTCAATGTAAAAACTCCTCTTATTTAATCAAGATTAATCGTAAAAATTGTCGCTTATTCGTGCAGAAAGCTCTTCCGCCGCATTATACCCCATCTTCTTATGGCGGTTGTTCATAGCGGCAACCTCAATTATAACAGCGAGGTTTCTGCCCGGCTTTACCGGCACGGTCAGGCACGGGATGTCGATTCCCAAAATATCCATATACTGTGTTTCAGCACCGAAGCGGTCATACTGCTTTCCGTCCTTCCACAGCTCAAGATTTATAACAAGGTCAATCTTCTCCGTAAGCTTAACCGAGCCCATACCGAATATTCTGCGCACATCGACGACTCCTATACCGCGAAGCTCGATAAAATGACGGATAATTTCCGGAGCCGAGCCGACAATACTCTTGGAAGATACTTTTTTAAGCTCAACAGCATCATCTGCGATAAGACGGTGACCGCGCTTTACAAGCTCTATCGCCGTTTCGCTCTTTCCTATTCCGCTCTCTCCGAGAAGGAGCACGCCTTCGCCGTAAACCTCAACAAGAACGCCATGGCGCGTTATGCGCGGGGCAAGCTGAACGTTGAGATATGCAATAAGCGCAGACATAAAGTTTGACGTGACGTAAGGAGTGCGGAAAATCGGGGTGGAATACCTCTTTGCCACCTCAATAATCTCCGGAAACACCTCCAGGTTTCTTGTGAAAACAACAAACGGAACACGGCACGCAAGAAGCGCGTCAAACCGCTCGGTTCGCTGCTCTGAGGTAAGCGTGTTCAGAAAGCTTGTCTCAACTCTGCCGAGAACAACTGTGCGGGTGTTGTCGAATTCCTTGAAAAATCCCGAAAGCTGGAGCCCGGGACGGTTGATATCGGTAGAGGCAAGCTCCATATTTTCGTATCCGTCCGGCCCGTAGATGATTTCAAGCGAAAACTCCTTTATAATCTCTTTTAATTTTATTGTGTAATTTCCAAAATTGGTATCCACAAAGCAACACCTCCTGTGTTATTTATGAATTTAATTATTTCAATGCATAAAGTGCAATTCATTATATGATTTTGTCAAGTTAGGACAAAAAATTGCTTTTCGACCTTAAAAATATTACATCAGTCCCATACACCAAATCACAGCAAGTGCTGTCAATGTTACCAGCGTATCAATGGTTATACCATAGAGCATTGGAGCAAACCCTGCTTTCTTAAAGTCAGTAATACTGGTTCCAAGACCAATAGCAGCAAGTGCTGTTACCATTAGAAATTTACTTGCACCTTTCATAATGTTGGATATTTCTAAAGGAATAAATCCAACACTGTTTGCAATCGCCAATGCCAAAAAACCGCCAATGAACCATGGAATAATTTTTAGGATATTTACCTTTTTGCTGCCGCTTTCTGCTTGCAACTCTTTTTGTTTTATGCGAGTACCAATGTATGCAAATACTAGCACAGTGGGGATTATTGCAATGGTACGAGTGAGCTTAACCATTGTTGCAAAGTCGCCTGCAATCTCAGAAAAAGCATATCCTGAGGCAACCACACTGGCTGTATCATTTACAGATGTTCCTGCCCAAATGCCATAGGCGATATCAGACATTCCCAAAAGCTTGCCCATAATTGGGTATACTGCAATCATAACCATATCAAAAAGGAATGTGGAAGATAAAGCAAAAGCTATATCTTTGTCATCAGCGTCAATAACAGGCGCAATAGCCGCCACAGCGCTGCCGCCACATATTCCGGTTCCTGCCGAAATCAGATTGCTTAATTTCCAATTAAGGCGAAATAGTTTACGGATAAAGTACCCTCCGCCAAAGCACATGGCAAAAGTAAAGATCATCACAAAAAAGGTCATTTTGCCAACAGACATAATCGTACTGATAGAAAGAGATGCACCAAGTAATATGATGGCTGTTTTTAAAATCCTTTTGGATGTAAATTTGAGTGCCGGCTTTATCCAATCCGGATGGAAAAAGCTATTAATTATAGTTCCCATAAACAGTGCAATTATGGAAGAACCCAGCAGTTCCCCGGGAATTAACCTCTCAAGCATAATAGCCAGAATTGCGACAACTACACAAATAGTAATACCCAAGATGAATATACCTCGTTTTTTCATTTTGTTATCCATATGTATAACCTCCATAAAGTGTTTTGTTTTTCTACAAATTTCAACAGATCTTCGTTAAGCCCCGGAATACGCCCCAACAAATTCTTTGCTTCAAGAATCATAAATATTAGGTCATCGCGATATTTTTGTTATTACAAAATCGATATGATATAAATCTCGTTGCCGCAAGGCAACATATCGAGTGCGTTAGCACATATCGAGTCATTTATGACATATCGAAAATCTCGCAGGAGATTTATATCGACGGTTTCAAGCTTTTCTTGAAATCATTATATCATAAATATCTTTTCTGTTCAAGAAAAAACAGAGAAGCGAAGCTTTGAAATTTTCCGAAAACATCACCGGACATCCGTTTTTCGCACAGCTCGCAGAAGCTCAGAAATCCCCACCGCAATAAGAAAACCGCCGAATATTCTCCGCAGAACGGACGTGTCAATTCCGGCGGCAAAAAACGCCGCAAAAACGGTTACCGGCACCCCTGCAACCGTAGCGAAAATCACCGCACGCCACAACACGCGCCGATTTTTTATGTGCGACACAAGTGCACACACAGCACTCGGCAAAAAATAAAGGAGATTTATCCCCTGCGCGGCAAGCTGGTCCGACCCCCGCGCCATTGTAAGCCAGAGAATAAGCAACGTCCCGCCGCCGATGCCGAAACCCGTTATGACGCCGGTAACCGCACCGGCAAGCGTATCAAGAAAAAACTGCATACAAATCACCGTTCCCAAGCCAAGAGAATATTAAAGTAAAAAAAGAGAGCGCACACCGCCGTATATTATCAGCAAAGCAAACGCGATATGAAGAAAGCGCGCACTGACGCGCCTGAAAATTTTCCCGCCAACCGTCCCGCCGATAAGCCCGCCGATGAGATAGGGAAGGGCAACGCCAAAATCAACGCTCCCTTTTATCAGATATATTATTACCGACACAACAGAGAGCGGTAGAATAACCGCAAGCGACGTTGCAAACGCAGTTTTGTCCTCCATCTTTATCCATCGCGTAAACAGCGGAACAAGCACCATTCCCCCGCCCGCACCGAAAAATCCGTTTGCGATGCCGGCAAGCGCACCGCACATAGCATATTTCATACCGTCGGACATCTTCATTTCCTTTTAACCCCCTTATTATTTATAATGTAGAAAACCGAGCCGAAACAAAGAACTGCCCCCAGCGTTATCAGCACCCGCACCACCGTGCGATACATCTTTAACGGCGCTTCGCTTTTCGTATGGGATTTTCCCTCATACTCAAACGAACGAACAAGAACCTCCGGAGATTTCTGTACCGACACGGGAATGTTCACTGTTACTCCGCCACAGGAAACAGAAAGATTATCTTCTCCTTCAGAGGCAGCGAGTATCGCACAGGTTCTTCCGCGCGGATAAATCTGTGCAACTCCGTTATTTTCCGAAAGGTGCCACGAAACCTCCGCGCCCTGTGAGTTGTCCGGAGCAATATCGACATATATCTCCTCTGCATCTCCCGCAAAAAGCACAATCTTCAATGTGCTCGGCAAAAGCTGTATCTCTGCACTTTCCGGAGCCTGCAGCGGAGTGTTGTTGAGATAAAAATCCTCGGGAACCCACGCGTGTGCACACAACACGGCAAGACGGAAAACCGCAACCGCAATAACCGTTCTCTTCACAAAACCACCCTTTTGTGCATATTCTTCCACATCGCGGCATATTTTAAACGCCCGAAAAGAAATACTTGTAAGTACCGTTTTTTTGTGTTATACTAAAATAAATATTGGTAATAATCAGAACTGAAGCAAAATCTTTCGTTTTATGAAAAGGAGAAATGAATTATGTCAAACGCAGCAGCTCTTACAGCTTCAAGCTTCGATGAGAAAATAACAAACAGCACCGGCGTATGCCTTGTCGATTTCTGGGCGTCATGGTGTGGTCCGTGCATGATGCTTGCTCCCGTTATCGACGAGCTTGCGGCTGAGTTTTCCGGCCGCGCAGAGGTTTATAAGGTAAATGTGGATGAAGAGAGCGCTCTCGCCGCAAAGTTCGGCATTATGTCCATCCCGACGGTCATCGTTTTCCGCAACGGAGAGATTTTTGAAAAGTCTCTCGGCGTTGTTCCGAAGGATAGTCTCTCCGCCATTATTGAAAAAGCACTTAAATAATATACTGTTGCTGTGGGGGTAACCGAAATGGATTTTACACAGAAAAAAGGTTTTAAAAAAGCAATCTTCGGCGGTTTTTCGAAAGCCGATGTAAACAGCTATCTCGCAGAAACCGTCTTAAAGTATACCTCGGAGCTTGAGGACGCGGAAAAAAAGCTTTCGGAAAAAACAGAGGAATGCACTTCTCTCGCCGCTCTTCTCCGTGATGCGGAAGCTAAAATCGCCGAGCTTACAAAAATAAGCGAGGAGGCAGCACAGCTTCGCGAAAAACACGCTGTGCTTGTTACAGAGCACGAGCTTACCGCAGCAAAGCTTTCGGAAAAAAGCGCCGAAGCTGAGATGCTTGCAGAGCAGGTTTCCGTGCTTTCCGCAGTTGAAGCGGAGTATTCCGCACGAAAAACAGAGCTGGCCGACATTGAAATTTCAGCGCGCGCACGCGCAGGCGAGATAATTGCAGAAGCAGATGCAGAGGCAGATGCCCGCCGCCGTCAGCTTGACGATGAGCTTGCTCTTCGCCGGCGCGACTTTGATGAGCGCCGCGAAGCCGCTTTCCGCGAGGTGGGCGATACCGCCGCAGGCGTTTCGCGCATTGTGGATTCTCTCCGCCTTGAGGTTGAGAGCATGGAGGGACGTATAACCCGCATTGCCGACTCGGTCCGCAACAACGTAACATCCCTTGCCGATGCAGTCTGCGATGCACAGGACAAGGTATCAAACATCAGAGCTCGCATTCTCGGCGAAGATGAAGATTAGAGAGGAAATAACAACGTGGCTACCATTAATGTTTTGACAGATGAATTAAAAGCAGTTATCCCGACACTTCGGGCAGGAGATTCGGTTCTGCTTTCCGGAACGATTTACACCGCACGCGATGCGGCGCATAAGCGACTTTTTGCGCTCCTTGACGAAGGCAAGGAGCTTCCGTTTGAGCTTTCAGGAGCAATTATCTATTATGCAGGTCCCACCCCCGGCAAGAACGGCGCACCCGTTGGTGCATGCGGTCCCACAACGAGCAGCCGTATGGACGGCTTTGCTCCGCGCCTTTTAGACCTCGGTCTTTCCGCCATGATAGGAAAAGGGGAGAGAGATGAGGCTGTCTGCGATGCAATAGTCCGCAACGGTGCAGTTTACCTCTGCGCTGTCGGCGGTGCAGGCGCACTGGTTGCAAAATCAATAAAGACTGCCGATGTCATTGCTTTTCCCGAACTCGGGTGTGAGTCTATAAAGCGTATGACGGTAGAAAATCTCCCGTGTACCGTTGCGATTGATTCTGTCGGCGGAAACCTTTTCCTCACAGAACGCGAAAAATACAAGCAAGACTAAATAAAAGACTGCAACACCCACACCTTCCGGTGTGGGTGTAACTATACAATATCGCAAAATGCCTCCGCCATTTGGCGGAGGCATTGCTGTATTCACACGGCTACCTGCTGTTTCAATTCAAGATTAAGCTTGTCCGCAATCATTGCTATAAACTCGGAATTTGTCGGTTTTCCCTTAGTGTTCGATACAGTATAGCCGAAAAATCGGTTGAGCGTATCTATATCTCCGCGGTTCCACGCCGTTTCTATCGCGTGACGTATTGCGCGTTCAACGCGCGAGGGCGTCGTTTCAAACTTTCGGGCTACTGCGGGATAAAGAATTTTTGTTATTGAATTTATAATGTCTATATCATTCACGGCAAGCACTATTGCCTCCCGAAGATAGTGATATCCCTTTATATGTGCCGGAACGCCTATCTCGTGGATAATTGACGTCACCATAAGCTCGATGCTTTCCTGCGATGCGGCAGGAAGGTCGGCGCGTCGGTTTATCCCGCGTTCACCGGCAAACATCTTTATTCTGTCAATGAGCGTGTCTGCGCCAAACGGCTTTACCATAAAATATGTAACGCCAAGCTCTGCCGCGGCGTGGGCAAGCGTCTCACTCGACGTGAGCGAGGTCATAAAAATAACCGGTTTCTTCTTCATATCCGTTGCGTTTATCGCCTGGACAACCCCAAGCCCGTCCACCGACGGCAGGCTGTTGCTGAGTACCACAACATCCGGAAGCAGCATCCTCACTTTTTCAATTGTCTCTGCACCGTCTCCCGTCTTTCCGACAAGCTCAAACCCGATTCGATTTTCGACCCCTTCCGCAAGCAACTCCCTGAATTCTTTGTTTTCCTCCGCAATGACAACTTTTATTCTATTTCCCATTTTTGTCATCCCTTTCATTTTATTTATTTTTTTCTTCGTAGCTATAATTTACCATATTTTTACAGCCAAGGCAATAGCAAAATGGAAAAAAATGGAAATTTTCGTTCGACAAAATATTGCAAAAAGTTATTAAATACAGCATATTTTGTGTTTATACAATACCTTACTACACATTATGTAGTAAATCTTGTCGCTTCCGGGCGAAAAATACCGCTGAAATCCGCTGTCGTTTTAAGGCGTTTTTGGTAAAAGTTTTGTATTTCTTTTTGCTCGCCACGAGCGTATAATGAATTTACAGATTATTAAAAAACGAGGTACATATACTATGAAAGCATTCAGGATAAGCCCGACAACCGTCACCGCCACATTCACCCGCGACGAGCTTTGTAAGTTCGGAATTTCGCCCGACTCCGTAACAGGCATGGAAATGCACAGCCTTGCCGGACGTGCATTTACATATCTCGGCGAGCATCCGCGCCGTTTTTCCGTAAAGGCATACGCCTCGGAGGTCTCGCTTTTGCTCTTCGCGGAAGAAGCTCCGGACATCTTTCGCATCATTTGCTGACGCTTTTCGGAAATATCCCGATATAAAGTCCTTGAAAACTTCAGCTTAATGTGATACACTTATAAGGTCAGTATTTTCAATGGAGGTTTAAAAGCAAATGTGGCAGGTAGGTTTTGACAACGATGCGTATATAAAGAGACAGTCGGAGCAGATACGCGAGCGCATCCGCAAATTCGGCGGTAAGCTCTATCTTGAATTCGGCGGCAAGCTCTTTGACGATTATCACGCCTCCCGCGTGCTCCCGGGCTTCCGTCCGGACAGCAAGCTGCAGATGCTTAAAAACCTGCGCGAGGATGCGGAAATCGTTATCGTTATAAGCGCGTCTGATATTGTTAAAAACAAGGTCCGCGGAGACCTTGGTATAACTTATGACAGCGACGTTCTCCGCCTCATCGATGCTTTCCGTGCGATAGATTTATACGTCGGAAGCGTTGTAATCTCACGCTTTAACGAACAGCCGAGCGCCGTCGCTTTTAAGAAGAAGCTTGAGCAGCTCGGTATGCGCGTTTACCTCCATTATGATATCGAAGGTTATCCGATGAATGTTTCCCACGTTGTCAGCGACGAAGGCTTCGGAAAGAATGATTATATCGAAACAACACGCCCGCTCGTTGTTATAACCGCACCGGGTCCCGGCAGCGGAAAAATGGCAACCTGCCTTTCTCAGCTTTATCACGAGTATACCCGCGGCATCTCGGCAGGCTATGCAAAGTTTGAAACCTTCCCGATTTGGAACATCCCGCTCAAGCATCCGGTTAACCTTGCGTATGAGGCAGCAACGGCAGACCTTGACGATGTTAATATGATTGACCC
>JAFQVE010000618.1 GCA_017408185.1 Oscillospiraceae bacterium
AAGCAACAGAGCCGGACGCGCAAATCGTCCGGCTCTGTTGCTTCATACATATGATTATTCAAAATATGACTTATCGTGGTAAGCTTTTTTTGCCTGCTCAAGAAGAAAGGTGTCTTCCTTAAACGCCTTATATGCCTTTGCGAGCTTTTCACTTGCAAGACGTGCAGCGGCTTCTGCGATGCGCTCGTTTATGTCAATCGGGTCATGACCGGAGAACCAGTTCGGGTACTTAATTTCCCAACCGCCATCGGCGATATTTACGCCGGCATCAGCAAGGTTTTGAAGCTCCGGAATCTCAAGTGGAAGTCCGCTTTCGATGCCGAGACGATCGAGATGTACGGACTCCGGTGCCGCTGCCATAATAAGCGCGGTTTCGCCGAAGCAGGCGTGCCCAAGCAAAATGTTTTCTCTGTAAAGGCGGAGAATAATCTCTTCATCCTCGGGGGTAAGCTCGGGAATTGAGCCTGAGCCCTTTTCGAGAAGAAGCTCTGCCATACCGTAGGGAGCGACTTTTATATCAACCTTTGTCCATGCGAAAACTGCTTTGTGGGGCTTCATATTCCAGTTTCGGGAAAATTGGTTGAGCCAATGAGTGTTTCCGCCGTGGGAATTGGCAACAAGAATTTTAGTGAATCCGTTTGCAGCAATTTCATCACAAAGCTGCTCAAGAAGAGTCATTTGCATACGAACATCAAGGCAAACTGTTCCGTCCGGGCGTTCTGCATGAGTACCGCGAGGAACATCACCGAAGGTGAAATCGGGGAAAATGCAGACCGTTTCAAGCTGTGAAGCGCGGTGTGCTATGTAGCTGCCCTTAACTATATCGGTGCCGAGCGGGAGATGAAGCCCATGCTTTTCAATGCACCCCATAGGGATAACGCAAACCTTTTCGGAAGCGTCGCGCAGTGCGGAAAAATTCTCGCTTGTGGTATAAAGCCATCTTGTTTCCATTATGATTCGCTCCTTGCATATTTTTTATATAGTATACCACAAATAACAAGCAAATTCAAGGAAAAAACGGGCAGATGAGAAAAAATGCACGATTCTACAACAAAGGGATAGACGAGAAAAAATTTATTCCTCTTGATAAAACGCGCGGACAGTGGTAAAATATTCTTATCATCATACAGGAGACAAAGATATGAAAAAAGACATAAACTTAACCATGCTTATGGATTTTTATGAGCTTACGATGGCGAAGGGGTATTTTTCAAACGGAATGAAGGATACGGTAACGTATTTTGATATGTTTTTCCGAAAGATTCCCGATGGCGGCGGTTTTGCGATAATGGCGGGCGTGGAGCAGCTTGTCGATTATCTCAGAACGCTTAAGTTTGACGACGAGGATATAGAATATCTGCGCTCAAAGAAGATTTTTGATGAGGAGTTCCTTTCCTATCTGCGGGATTTTAAATTCACCTGCGATGTGTGGGCAGTGCCGGAGGGAACGCCTATTTTCCCGGGAGAGCCGATTGTTGTTGTGCGCGGTCCGGCGATAGAGGCGCAGATGATTGAAACCATGGTTCTTCTCACGATAAACCATCAGAGCCTTATTGCAACGAAATCCAACCGCATCGTCCGTGCGGCACAGGGGCGTCCGGTTATGGAGTTCGGCTCACGCCGCGCTCAAGGCTATGACGGCGCAATCTACGGTGCGCGTGCGGCGTATATCGGCGGATGCATGGGGACGGCGTGCACGATATCGGAACGTGATTTCGGCGTTCCGGCTACCGGAACAATGGCGCACAGCTGGATTCAGATGTTCCCGACAGAGCTTGATGCTTTCCGTGCATACGCACGGACGTATCCGGATAATTGCGCTTTCCTTGTGGATACGTATAATGTTTTAAAATCCGGCATACCAAACGCAATAAAGGTTTTTGATGAAGAGCTGAAACCGCGCGGATGCCGCCCGAAGAGCATCCGTATCGACAGCGGAGATATGACTTATCTTTCCCAAAAAGCGCGCAAGATGCTCGATGATGCCGGATATCCCGATTGTAAAATTATTGCATCCAACGCACTTGATGAATACATCATCCGTGATATTATTATGCAGGGGGCACAGATAGATATTTTCGGAGTTGGCGAGCGGCTTATCACCTCGCGCAGTGAGCCGGTTTTCGGCGGAGTGTACAAGCTTGTCGGTGTTGAGTCGGACGGCGAAATAATCCCGAAAATCAAGCTTTCGGAGAATATCGAGAAAATCACGCTCCCCGGCTTCAAACAGGTATGGCGCCTTTTCGACAACGAAAGCGGAAAAGCAATGGCAGATGTTATTACGCTCCATGACGAGATTATAGAGAGCAATGTGCCGTATGAGCTTTTCCATCCTGAGCATACGTGGAAGCGTAAAACGATTGAAAACTTCACGGCGCG
>JAFQVE010000619.1 GCA_017408185.1 Oscillospiraceae bacterium
CCTGCACCGTTCGTAAAATATTTCATTTTATCGAGTGCGTGAGCACCGAGATTCATTGCAATTCCGCCGCCGGATAATGCTTTTTGTGAGAACCATTTCGGACGTCTTTCCGTAAAATATTCTCCGTTCCGAACCTCGGTAATGCTTATCAGTTTCCCGTATTCTCCCGAATCAACAAGCTGTTTGGCAATTATATTTGCCGTCATATACCTCTGCAGATTTCCTACCCAGAGCATAACCCTGTTCTTTTTGCAGCATTCAATCATTTTTTCGCAATCTTCGGAGCTTATACCCATCGGCTTTTCAACAAAAACATCAGTCCCATGCTCAGCACAGAAGCAGACGGCCTCGCAATGAAGCGCATGTGGAAGCGTTATTACGGCAAGATCGGGGTTTGTTTCCGTTATCATCTGCTTATAGTCAGAAAAACCCTGTGCTCCTGTTTTTTGGATCGCTACATTCACTTTTTCTTCCGATATGTCGCATACTGCCACAATCTTCGCTCCACTTGTTTTTTCAAATGCAGAAATGTGCGCCATGCTTATTGAACCGCAACCGATTAAAACTACTTTTATCATAATCTCTCTTTCCGATCTCTCCACAGGGTGATGAATTATCACCCTGTGGAATTAATTAAATCACTTCATATAATCCAGTATACGCTTGATGAGGACTGCGACCTCTGCCCTTGTTGTGTAGTCGGTCGGGGCAATTTTGCCACTCTTTCCGTTTACAAGACCGCTTGTGATGAGTGCTTTGACTGCACCATTTGCATAGTCTGCTACATTTGTAAAGTCTGCGTAAGAAACATCTGCACTTTCAAGCTCTACACCAAGTTTGGTAAGTGCGCGGTAGACTATCACCATCATATCCTGGCGGGTGATGTGGTTTCTCGGGGCGTACTTGTTATCACCGATGCCGTTGATGATGCCGGTATTGCGTGCTATTGCAAGCTCTGCTGCGAAGTAATCACTCGCTGATACATCTGCGAAGTTCTCGGTATTGTCGCTTTCAAGCTTGAACGCGCGGACGAGAAGGCTTGCAAAGTCTGCTCGGGTGATGTTCTTCTGCGGAGAATACGTTCTTGCAGTCGTGCCCTTTATTATTCCATCATCTGCAAGCTCGTTTATCGCAGCCTCTGCCCAGGCGTGGCTTCCGAGGTCAGTGAAACGGAGGTTTCCATTTTCCGTGCCCGTGTCAGGATTGCTTTCGCTATCCCCCTCAGTTCCACCGTTTTCGCCTGAGTTTTCCTCACCCTTTGAGCTGTTCTCATCGCCTGTTTCCGGCTTGTCGGTCGGTGCGGCACCTCCGCCACCACCGGCAGGTGTGTCGGTGTTCCCCGTTGATGGAGTTTCGCTTGTTTCATTCTTATTTCCCGTGGTAGAACCGTATACCGTTACAATGAAATATTTGGTGGATATTCTGCCATATTCATCAACTGCATCAATTGCAACAAGGTTATCACCTATCTGCGAACTGTCAGGCTTCCATGTGAAGATTCCTGTTTCGGAATTAAGGCTTGCACCTCGCGGAAGGGTTCGCACACGATACGTTACCGCAGTTCCTTCGTCGCCTGTTGCACTTACCGTTACCGATACCGAGCTTCCGGCAGAGGTGGTGATGTTATCCGCAACCTCATCAAACACCGGTGCGGGGTTATCTTCATACGACAGCGGAATGTCAAACGTCTTACCAATACCCACGTCATACTTATAGCCGAGCTCTTCGTTCTTTACATCGACAAATCCGCTTATAAGCGTCACATTTCCAAGGTTTATTCTTGCGTGCGTAGAATCAAGCATATCAACACTTTCAATTACATATGTTGAGTTACCCGGTGTTTCACGCTCAACATTTATAATGCGTCCGGAAAGCTCATCCGCTTCCTCTTGAGTGAGCGCAACATCAAGCTCTGCCTCTATCCAGTTATCAAATGAAAGCTCATCCTGGAAGTCTGTAATGGTGCCTTTGATGGCAGCATTGAAGTTGTCATACTTGAATTCATCATCGCCTATCATCTCACCGTCGTTTACATAGCTGTAGATGTTGGCAAAACCGTTTCCGTCCGCGTTTTCCCTGACTGTCCATACACCGACAAAACCTTTGAAATCAAAGCTGTAGTCATTTTTGCTATCGGTAATTCTGTATGTAACTTCATTGTTCTGAGCGTAGACGATATAGTCAATTCTGCCGTCGATAAGCTCTACGCGAACTGCCTTTGCAACGTCGTTTTTGCCCGGAGTGCCGGAGATATCTGTAATAGAGACGTTTTCAATCGATTTGATATAACGGTCTCCGTCATACGGCTCAACAACTGTTGTAAAGAGAGTGTTGAGGTCGCGTCCCTTTCGGCGAACGAGCATATACTCAAGATGCTCCATCCCCACAGAAGTATTCTGTTGTGTTCTCGGGGGTCTTCCGTTTGCAAGAGTTACTTCATCGGCAGCCCAATCATTCACCATAGTCATTCGCAGATGTATATTCTGCTTTGCATTTCTTGATTGCTTCCGGAAGTCCTTGATTTTCCAGTCAACATAAAACTCACCCGTACCGGGAACATCGGCACGCTTAACATCATCAAGCCATGTATAGCCTACCGGATATTTGAGATGAACATCGGTATTTCCCGTTAATGACCACGGGTCTGCGCCATACATAACCGAAGCTCCGGCATAGCTTCCCGTTGCCTGCGCTCTTAAAGTTATGTTGTCTGAAACTTCCGGATCTTCGTTAGTGAGCGCATGGAAAGAATAAAGATGGTCGTTTCCGCCAAGAATCTTGAAGAAGTCGATACCATATGATATTTCGTCATCATAGTCAACCATAACTATTGTACGGCGATATTCATCAGTTGTTGCATATACAACAGATGCATCAAGATCCATAACCTTGACACGGGTATCCTTTTCGTCAAAGTGAAGCGGTATAGCACTGTATTTTGCTGTATCTTGAGATTTCTCATTTACAACAACAGTGTTATGAGAGATCGTTGCACTCTGCCACTGACCTCTGTTGGGGTCTTTGCCTGCGGTTTCCGGATATCCGAGATCTGTTGTAAGCGGAACTCCGTATGCCTCAATGCCGAGATTGAGCTTATCCGCGTGAGTATGAGATTCGGCGCCTCCGAAATACATCCAGAAGTCGCGCTGAGTGTCTCTTATTCCGACAGAAGTATCTGACTTATGAAGCGTTCCGGCGCGCAACGCACCGAAGCCGTAGCCCGTGAGAAGAGAGCTCTTGTCGTAATTATACTCACCATGCTCTTCTATAATAGCTTCAATATCGTCGCTTAGGCTTTCGGGATTTTTGGTAAAGATGTCATAATGAAGATCTTTCAGATTTCCGTCTTTGACGAAGTATAGATGCTGAGCTATTTCAACATCGCCCGTCTCTACGAACGCTTTTATTATAACATCATCCTCATCAGGCAGAAGCGATAACATTCCGGCTATTCCCGAGTCTCCGATAGGTGCAAGACCTCGGCGAACAAGAGTCAGGGGTGCATAGGATTTTGTCATTTCGACAAACTTCGGATGCTCATAGAGATTTACGGAACCGCCACCCTTATATCTGCTCAGAACAGATGCAATCGTTGTTGTCGCAGATAGCCAGCCTCTGTTGTAACCGGGTCCTGACTCGTTACCCTGACCGTCGCGCGAGACATCGTTTACAAGACGTTTGTTTATCTCACCACCGGTGTTGTACGTTGAGTAGTCGGTTTTACCGTATTGGAACAGCCATTTGAACATCTCATCTGTTTCCGGGTGATTGTCCAGAATAATTGCAGCGCGGGCAAGTGATGCCTGATGCGAACCGAAGTTTCCGTTGATTGAAGAGCGCTGAACTTCGCGATATATTTCGCGGAGGATTCCATCCTCAATATTTTTTCGTATCTTTTCAGGTGTTGATTTGTCATTTACCTCTTTATTGCTATACTTTTCAGCTTTTCCATTCAGGAATGACACAACATAAGGATCATCATACATCGGGAAGAGAGCATCATATCCTTCTGCAAAAGCATTGGCAGATGTAGTCTCCCAGATAGCACCGAGAATCTTACCTTCCTTTGCTCCGCCGTCGGAGTTTGAATAGTCAAGCAGATACGGACGGAGGTCATAGCCGGGGTATACGTCTGCGATGCGATCAAGAAGAATTGCACCTACTCTTCCGTACTTTTCATCTCCGGTATACATATATGCCTTTGAAAGATCCTTAAGAGCGGTCTTCAGTACCCCGGGATTCTCGGAACCGGCTACATGCCACAACCCAAAATGCATATAATATGCAATATATGTATGTACTTCTTTACATCCGTTTGAATATACACGTCCGGTATCGTATCCGAAGCCGTCATCAACGCCCCATTTTTCCGGAGTTTCTTTTCCGGTAAGCCTTACTGTGCATTTTTCGGTTCCGATCTCAGGATAGAGCACATTTTTAAGATAACCCGTACCGTAGGTTCCGCCGAACATTTCCTGATGGCGCTCGAGTGCAAGCTCGCGGCTGAATATTCCGTGCTCGTCACGTCCGAGCTCGTAGAACTTATCAAACTCATTACTCGGGAAAAGGCGCTTGCAGTCCGGGCACTGAACCTTCCACGGACGTTGCAGCGGATTTGAAATAAACGGATAGTAACCGTAATCCTTAAGAAGATCCACTCCGCAGTAACGGCAGATATAGCGGTCGGGGTCATTTCTGAATCCGACAGTGTGTCCGCGCGGAA
>JAFQVE010000620.1 GCA_017408185.1 Oscillospiraceae bacterium
ATTACCGCGACAGTTACGGGAACAGAAATATCTGCGTCGGTGGATATCACAGTCACATCAGCACATGAGTATGAGTATGTATTTACCGCTTCTGCATACGGAGTGATGAGCGGAAGTGTTTCAAGAGAAACTCTTGCGACGAAAACTCTCACTGATATAGATTCTTCTGTTTCTGACCAGTGGCGCGGTGCAGGAACATTCTATTTCAATAATTTTAGTCTTTACCAGAATAATCTTTGCTTCTCTGCCACCTCTAACCGCATAGGAACAACGCGCGTTGTATTTGAGGTTTCAGTGCCTGACGGTGGAACATTTGTTCCGAGTTTTACATATGAAGCGAGCAAAACTACTTCACCGATAGTTGATGTATATTTTGCTAAAAAGCCGGATGATGCAACGGCACTGAAATTTGATACCAATGACATCAATGTTAAGAATTATATGGACGGACTGAGCGAGGCGGATAAGCTCGGTACTGTAAATATGTATCCATCCGACGGAGTTGAGGGGACAAAAACTGCAACATTTAATGAGCGAACATTGACTGGGGGCACATATTATCTTTCGTTTTTCGTATCTGGCAAGGATGATAGGTCATCTCTTACTACAGACAATAGTACAACATTTTATGTATATCTGAACTCCTTCGCACTGGACACTGTGGAGTCGGAACCTTCCGAAATTGAGAAAGCATTTGATTATGCTGAAAGCAATCACACAGGCACAGGAAACACATCAGTAGTTGCCTATGCAGTTTACGGTACTGATGGTGAGGTTGTTGATACACAGACTATCGCGACACCGGCTGTAACCTACGGCAGCACTTGCGAAATAAGCGCGCCTGCAACATACACCGACACAGAAAGCGGCAAAACATACAGCTTCCTCTACTGGGCAAAGGGTATGACCATGGGCAAGAAGCAGGTTGTGTCTTACGCTGCGACTATTCCTGAGTATAGACCGCACGAGGGTGTAAACTATCTCATCGCAGTTTATGAGGAAGATGGTGCAAATGCAAATATAGTTGAGTTCTACAACGCAAACGGTCAGCTTCTTGACCTTGCATTAACAGATGAAAACAAGCTTCCTGACCTTCCGTCCATGGCAGGATATGGCAAGGCGGTAAAATGGGCGCTTCGCAATGAGGACGGAACGTATACCGAATATGAGAAAGGTGCTGATGCTTCAAACCTCTCGGGAGTGTTTATGGCGAAGTATAACGACCTTAAAAAAGATATTGAAGTAACGGTAAACGGCGGTGAGCCGACATATTACGCATACGGCGATTCGGTTTCCTGCACGACTGATGCTGAAAACTTCAGCTACTGGACAAAGACCGTGAGCGGAAAGACGGAAATAGTAAGCACAAATAAGGAATACACCTTTAATGCATATGAAGCCTGCACAGTAACGGCAGTATGCAATGGTGCTGTTGACCTCGGAAAGACAATGAGAAAGATTATTCTCAGCACGTTTACTGCAGGTGATGAAACTGCAGTTATGGCAGAGTTCATCGGCTTTGAGGACGCACTGGAAAAAGGCATTATGTTCGGAACTCAAAAGATAGCAATGAATACGGACAAAACTCAATTCACAGTTATCAATGATGCGAACGGAACAACAAACATTACAGGGTATGCAATCATTAATGATGGTGCATTAAAGAAAATAACCGATGGAGAGCTTACAGTAGGCGCAGAATAATTTAATGTAAAATAATTTGATTAATTCCGCAGGGTGATGGTCTGTCACCCTGCGGAACTGAAAAGGAGTAACTGAAAATGAGCGCAAGTGAGCAGATGCAGCTGTTTTATGACAACCCGGTGATCTCCTGGCACGAGCATACATACGGAGTAAATCTCGGTCTTGAACGGCTCGATGAGGCAAAAACCGACAGAACGGTCGGGATTATGGAGCTACTCGGTGTGGATAAGGCGGTGATATCACGCCCGATAGAAACAAAGCGGTGCCTGCCGGAAATTTTCACTGCGGCGAATAATATCATCCGCGATTCAATAAAGAGGTATCCGGATAAGTTTTACGGTATGGCATATGTTCATCCGGGATATTTAAAGGAAGCACTTTATGAAATTGACCGGTGCGTAAACGACCTCGGCTTTGTGGGAATTAAGCTGTATTATGACTATTTTATGGATGACCCGGCTTACGGCCCGATTATAGAAAAGTGCATAGACCTTGATATACCTATCCTCCAGCATTGCGGACATTGTATGGATTCCGGAAATAAAAAGCGTCAGCCGCTTATTTCAGACGGTGTGCATATGGCAAACGCTGCACGTCGCTACCCGGAGGCAACCTTTGTTATGGGGCACTTCACTATCTGTGAGTGGGAATATTCTCTTAAAGCGATTGCCGACTGCCCGAATGTCTATACCGATATGAGCGGAAGCTCATATGACTGTCCGCAGATGGAAAAGGCGGTACAATTACTCGGCGCAGACAGAATCCTTTTTGCAAGCGATAATTCCTGGGTGACTTGCGTCGGCAAGCTTCTTGCTGCGGATATATCCGATGAGGATAAAAAGACAATTCTCCGTGGCCGCGCATTTGAGAGATTTCTCGAAAGGAAGGGCAGATAAATATGTTTATAGATATCAGTACATATATCGGTCACTGGCCTTTTCGCAGACTTATAAATAACTCTCTTGATGCGCTGGATTCGCTTGCACAGAAGCACGGGATAACTCACATGGTGGTTGCAAACTTAAACGGCTTTTTCTATAAAGATGCAAACGACGCAAACCTTGAGCTTTTGGAAGAGCTTGAGAGATACAGCGGGAAAACGGAGTTTCTTCCGCTTGCGGTTGTCAATCCTGCATACCCTGAATGGGAGAAAGATGCGCATGAAATGATAAAGCGCGGATTTGCGGGATTTGAGCTTGCGCCGGTTTATCACAAATACTCTCTTGCGCCGGAGATGCTTTATGATGAGTACTCACCGAAGCACCGCGCACTTGAGGTTATAAACCTCGCAGAGGAGCTTGATGTTCCGGTCAGAATATGTGCAAGCTTTGAGAATAACAGAGGAAGAAGCGAGCTTGATTCATACACAAACTTAAATAGCGATGACTATTTTGCACTTCTTTCAAAAAACAGAAACACTCATGTATTCGTGACAAGCTTTTCACCCTTTATGGTGAATGAAAAATTTTCTCAGCTTCTGAAAACGCGCAAGAATACATATTTTGACGCGACCTGCTTCGGCTCTGATATTATAGATGAAAAAATATCGGAAGGTGTACTGAAAGCAATAGACCGAGAACAGCTTTGCTACGGTTCACTTTCGCCGTTTAATTATATGGAGCCGACACTTTTGAAGTTTGAACTTGCTAAAGGCCTTGACTTTGAAGCGGCAAAGACTGCCTCTGCACGGGCATTTAAATCATTGAGATAAAACGGGAAGGCGGAAGGAAATTATGAATAAGACTATAATGCATATCAACTATGGGGAGCTTGAAGGACATGTTTACGGCAAAAAATCCATTGACGACATTTGCAGAATGGCAAAGGAGATAGGCTTTGACGGAATTGAGTTCCGCGGAGTTCCGCCGAGAGAGCTGAAGCATCTCTCTTTCCGTGAATATGCAAAGCAAATAGCGGATGGAAAAAAGAAATACGGGCTTACAGATATGCTTTTAAGTATAGGTATTGCAGATTGTACAAGCACGGACCATGGTGTTCGTGAAAAAGCAATAGCTGAGGCGATAGAGCATACAAAAATTGCAAGCGAGGTCTGCGGAACAACCCATTGTAATACAGCAGCATCGTTCATCACATCGAAAATCACCACAGCCCCGAAAACGCAGTTTGAGTTTCACGGAAGTGCGGCAGTCACCGAAGAGGAATGGAAGCTCACGGTGGATGCATATCAAAGGCTTGGAGCAGAGGCAGAAAAGCTTGGCGTAAAATTCGGATTTGAAACGCATATGAACTATATCCA
>JAFQVE010000621.1 GCA_017408185.1 Oscillospiraceae bacterium
AGCTCGTTCTTTGCATCCTCGGTAACGCCCTGGAAGGTCTTGAACATAAGGTTGAACTTACGGATATCCGTGAAGTTGCACTTTCCGCAATCGGGGCAGCAGATGTTATTGTCGGCAATATATTTTGCCATTTCATCAAAGCTCCAGCCTGCAGGGTTTACGCCTGTATCCTCAATAAGCTTGTCCGCACGGTGACGGGTTTTACATTCCTTACAGTCCATAAGAGGATCGGAGAATCCGCCAACGTGACCCGATGCAACCCATACCTGAGGATTCATAAGGATTGCGCTGTCAAGACCTACATTATAGGGAGATTCCTGAACAAACTTCTTCCACCATGCACGCTTTACATTGTTCTTGAATTCAACACCCAAAGGACCATAGTCCCAGGTGTTTGCAAGACCGCCGTAAATTTCGCTTCCACTGTAAACAAAGCCACGGCCCTTACAGAGGGAAACGATTTTTTCCATTGTCTTTTCTGTATTTAACATATAGCACCTATCCTTTTTACAGCACATAAAATGCCTATTATTTACTATCCAAACAAGTATATCACATTTTTTTGCTTAATACAATAGCAAAAGTGGGAGAAACTCCCACTTTTTGTCTGAAAATAAAATCATTATTCAAGCTCAATCCACATTGCCGGGCGGACGGCATGAAGGCGATGGACATAAGCACCGTCTGCATGTACATAGCCGAATCCGGGAACACCTGCGGCTTCATCCTGCTCATATCCCGGTGAGCGCAGCCACCACCAGCAACAGCCATTCTCGTTTTCCACAGTCACTTCTTTCATCACTGCATAATCTGTCGGCTTACAGCGTCTGTCTTTGTCAGATTCAAAATACTTCTCCGCTTCATCTACACTGAGAAGAAAAATCTTATCTTCTGTATCGTTTCCGGCTTCTGTTCCGAATTCGGAATTATCCTCTGCCGAAATATTTACAGTTGGAATTCTTTCTATTTCAGAGGATGAAAAAGCTTCACCGAAAAACTCCTCATTAAGCCACTCGCGAAGTGTGCAGTCTTCCCAGGTTATATACTTATCTTGCATATTGTACTTTTTGCAATCAAGGGCATATTTGCTGATAACAAGCACTCTGTTATCCTTTTTATCGAGCACACGCCATTCTATCGGCTCTTTTCCGTTTGATGAGTCATTATCCTGCTCATATGCACCAAACTCGATATAATCACCGACACTTGCGTTTTCTATGGATATTGAGTCATCGCTTCCCTCTTCTTTATCAGACTTCATATTTTTTACCATAAAAAACACAACTGCCGCTAAAGCTAAAACTATCGCCACGATTGCTATTGTCTTTATCTGCTTTTTAAGCTTTATATTCTCTGCCTGTGCCTCTTCTGCCATTTTCTTAAAATCAGTATTCTTTTCTCCTATTTTTCTTTCTGTTTTTTCCCCGACATCAACACGCCTGCCGCAGTTCGGGCAAAAGCTGACTTCATTTGAAATCTGCGTTCCGCAATTCGGACATACCATATTTTTTGCCTCCCATTTGCTTTCTTTGTTTTAATATATCACACTTTCATTTCTTTTTCAACAAAAACAGGCGACAAAAAGTATCTATTTTTCGACGAAAAGCAAAACAAATCGCCCTGCACAATTACAGAGCGATTTGAACACTTATTATTTTGAATAGATAATGCTTCCGTCAGAGAGAATTGCATATCCCATTGCCGCAGGTGTGTCGTCAAGGTCGTTTTCGATTACAAACTGGTTCTTATCCGTTGTCATCGGGCTCTTGTTTATCGCCGTTTCATAGCTTGTGCCTCCGAAAAGGATTCCCTTTTCTATCGCATCGGAAAGACCGATAAACTCAGCGAATACATTCATTCCGCTATTGGTGAGAATTATACTTCTGAATGAACCTGTAAGAGTCGGCTTGTAGTCTGCATAAACTGCAGAAAGAATTGCTTCATTGGTAAGCACAAAGCTGTATTCCTCACTAAAGCTTACGACCTCTCCGTTCTTTGTCCAGTATGCAAACACCTTACCCTCTGCGTTTCTTGGACGTGCTTTAACTGTTACCGTGTTGCCGAAAGCTTCGGTAGTCGTTGCTTTTCCGTCTGCATCTGTCATAACAAAGCCATTGTAGGTTTCAACGTCGCTTGGAGCATATTCAACATTAACGTTTATTGACTTGCCGTACTGTGCAACAAAGGTCATCTCGCCTAAAACTGTGATTTCCTCACCCGGTGCATATTCCTTGCTGTCGCCCGGAAGTGCCCAGTGAGTTGCAGCTCCGTATCCCGTCATTGACGGAAGTGCGGGAAGCTTGTTTTCATCAAGGGTAAGATCGAGTCTTTCTCCGTTTGCATTATAGAAAGCAACGCTGTCCTCTGAGCTTCCCACCGCCTTATATACTGCCATAAGCCACGTGCCGCCCGACGCCGCCCTGAAGCTTATCTGCTCATCATAAGAAACGACTTTGCGATTTTTGCCTATTCCCTTTGCCCAATAGAGGAATGTATATCCTTCCTTTTCGGGTGCAGTCTGTGTGTATTCCTTGCCGATTGCAACGGAATCTGCCGCGATAATTGCATCGTCAAGCTGAGTTCCGTTTATATCAGCCGCAATAACATTTACCTTTGCGTTGCCGAGAGTGATTTCTTCCGGCACGGGAATGAGAGCGTCCTGTTCCTCCTTTGCGGCATCATATGCCGCCTGAACATCTCTAAGCTCCGTATCTTCAACAGGTGTGAGCTTTACATTTGAGAGAGACAACTCCTGATACGGTTTGTTTGCGTAGCTTCCTGTTTCATATTTAGTTGGATTTTTTTCAAGACTTTCAGCATTGGTATATAAGGAAACGATATATTCGCCGGCAACAGGGACATCAACCACACCAAAATCCACGTAGCTTGAATGTTCTGTATTATTACATTCAAGCCATCCGAGCTTCTGATATTTTGAAAGATACGTTTCGTGAAGAGTACCGGACAAGGTCTTAACGGGAGCTTTACCGAAATAAACCTCTGCCCAAGCCCCTATTTCCTTCTCTGTTGAGTATCCATGCTTTAACTCTAATTTGTATTTTCCGGCATATGGAACATTTATTCTTATCGTGATTCGCGGACGATTTGTTGTGCTGCCGTAATTGTTCGTCGTAACAGTACCGGTAATATAATTCCCCAAATAAGAAGAATGTGCCGAAGAAATAACTTTGCTGTCGGTGCTTTCGAGCTTCCAGGGATCAGTTTTTGAAAGAAGCATTGTGGGATAAGGCTCACAAGCCTCTACATGTGTAATCTTATATGTATTAGTGCCAACTGTCACCGATGTGGTAACAGAGTTATTGTTTTCATCATATACACGTTTATAGTTATGAGTTGCTTCCCAGCTCATAAAGCCTGCATAATGAAGCATAGATGCTGAACGCAAACCATAAGTAGTTGCGGTTTCGCCGGAGGTTCCGTCCCCTACCGGACAAGCATACGAAGAAACATTGTATCCACCAAAGTTCGGAAGATTTGCCACATCAAGTGAGCTTACGGCAGTCTTATACTCAAGGGTGTTGTCCTCTTCCGTGAGAGTTCTGCGCGGAGCCATTGCAAAGGAGTTTATTTCAACTGTAGTATATATGTTCGTTGACTCTCCATTTACAACCTCTTCCTTTACGATGCTTTCGTTATAGCCGTTTGGAATGATAACAAGGTAATAATTCTGTGCCTTGACAGTGCGTGCAGGAAGAGTTGCGGTGTCTACCGAGCCGTCTCCATAAAGGTCTACTGTTCCAAGATAATCATCGGCTGCAAGATTTTCCACGCAGTCAGAATAGAAATAGCTGTCATTCAGCTTGTATACACCATCAACAATCTGCGCATACCACTGTTTTGTTTCCTTCGTTGCATCAACAAGATAAAGGTCAACCTTCGGGCTTGATACTGCACTTACATATGTAATGACAGGGTTAAACGTACCTGCTGTATCGAACTTGAGTTCAAATGCTATTGCTGCCGAAGTTCCCGGGTTTGAAGCTCCCGGTGCATAATAACAATAGCTACTGCCGACATTTTGCTTCCAGGTAAAGCCTGTCTCTGTCGTCTGATAAGAATTTCCCGTACGGAGATTCAC
>JAFQVE010000622.1 GCA_017408185.1 Oscillospiraceae bacterium
GTGCGCCCGACTGTGGAAGAGGCTATTGACATTTACGGAGATAAGCTCTTTTATGTTCATCTTAAGAATTCTTCATACATACCGGGAACGACAAGCCGTATTGCGACCTCGCTTAGTGAAGGACAGATAAATCACCGTGCATATCTTGAAAAGCTTCAGGATGTCGGTTTTACCGGACCGATAGGCATAGAGGCACCCCGTGCAGGTGACCGTGTGTGGTTTGCACAGCAGGATTTTAATTATTATAAAGCTCTTACAGAATGTATGTAGTAATGTAAAAAACAGTGACGTTGAGGATTGCAAAAGGATTTTAAATCCTCGTCATTGTGATAAAACGAAAAACGTAGATAGGAGGAGAATGCGGATGAAAAGAATTGTATCAATGTTACTTGCAGTGGCAATTTGTATCGGACTTTTGCCGGGAATTAGTTTTGCGGCAGAAAGCGGCAGTTTTAAACTGGATTTTGGAACAATTGTAACATCGAAGCTTGAAGCGATAACATCCGGGACAAAGACGAATTATTTTTTGACAAACGCAGACGGTATAGAAGCCTTGGGTTCCGCCGGAGACTGGTCTGTTGTCAAGGATAAGGAAAAGACAACTGCGCTTAATGAAGTTTCCAACACGATTAAATTTCTTATGAAATCCGGAACAAAAGGAAGATCCATACAGGTGCTGTTTGGTAAGAAAATGATAGATAATGGCAACAACGCGATAGAGATATCCTTTACTGTAGCCAAGGGCGGAGAATACAACATTTCCAACTCTGCATATTACCAGGAACAGCAGGGAAAGATGCGTTTCTATATTGACGGGAAAGAACTCGGTACACATCAGTACGGAACAGATGAGAATAAATATACAATAAAAGAGCTTTTTAAAAATATTACATTAACTGAAGGCGTGCATACTCTCAGAGTTGTTGCCGATGATGTAGGTGTTAAAGATAACGGCTACTGGACTGTTGAATACTTGCAGTTTGATAATCTCGATGATTTAAAATTAGGGAGCGTTGAGCTGATTGTCGAAAAAAGCAAGCTTGAGGAAGAAAAAAGCACTAAGGGAACGCTTTCTCTCAAAGCACGAAACGGTGAGGATTATCAGGGCGAATATACAGTAGAATATAAAAGTAACTCACCGACCGTAGAGGTTAAAAAGATATCCGACAGCGAATGCGAGATCAGCGCAGTAGCCCTCGGAAAAGCAACAGTTACTGCGGTTGTAACAACCGTTGGCGGAACGTTTGAGGCAACTGCGGAGATAGACGTTGTAGAAAAGGTTATCCCCGAAGAAATAAAAATAGATTTCACTCAAACTGTGGAAGAGGAAGATAAAGGCATTCCAAGCGTTTCTCCGGGATATACGGTGGATGCGAGCGGAACAACCGGCACTTTCAGAAAGTTTACTTATCCGGACAGCGGAAGAAGCCTTCTTCACGTGCAGACCGGCGGCAGCAAAAATCTTTGGCCAAACAATCCACTCCCAAAAACAAGCTTTATCTTTGATATAGAAGCTATTGCTGAAGCAGATTATCAGGTATCTCTTCTTGGCGGAAGCTGGTACGCCGGTGGAATTTATTCAGTATTTGAAAATGATAACTATCTCGGTGACGTAAGCTTTTGGGATGGAACCGTATATGAACAGGGAGTTTCTGAATCTGCCCTGAAAACAGGTGAACTGCAAAGGCTCAACACCGTGCATCTTAAAGCAGGAAAAAACAAAATTATATTCCGTCTTCGACAAATTCCCGGATATAAAAACGCATATTTGCTGCTTGACACAATGACATTTACACCTGTAGACGGAACGTCCGTTTTGTCGGAAATTTGTGCAGAGGTTCCGGAAAAGCTTGCAATAGGAGAAAGCTTTACCTCAGCAGCCTATGCGAAAATGAGCGATGGCAGCATCCATAATTTCGGAATAACGGCTGACGGAAAGCCTGATAAGAAAAACATCTTCACTGCAGCGCTTTCAAATGATGCTTTTGCAGAGTTTTCGGGTTTCACTTCGTATGAGCCCGGAAGAAACGGCGCATCTCCGTTTACTGTGAAGGGAAAGGAAGAGGGAACGGTTAATATAGTCTTTTCTGCTAAGGTCGGAGATACAGAAAAAGAAATATCCTGTCCGATAGAGGTATCGTATGATCCGCTGGTCTCTACAGGCGTTGAGATAAGTGAACAGGAGCTTTTTGTGGGCTCTACGGCAGAGCTGACGGCAAAACCAATGCTCAGAAGCGAAAGAATAATCACAAGCCCCGAGGTTACAAGCACATTCAAAGCGCTTGATGAAAGCATTTTTACAGTGGAGGGCAAAACCCTTACCGCCGTATCTGCAGGAACTGGAAGACTTGAGATTACATCAAGCTTTAATGAGGATACCGTTACGGAAATAGTTGAAATAAAAATTCTTCCAGAGAGCATGACTTCTATCCGGATAACTGCCGGCGGAAGCGAGCGTATACGACTGACAGACGATCCGTCAGACACGGTTCCGCTTTATGTGCAGGCGATAAGCAACCTCGGAAGTGAGCTTGATATGACGGCTGCGGAGGTTAGTGCTGTTGCATTAACTCCGGAAACAGCAGAGCTGGATGAAGAGAATAATATAATTCCAAGGTCGGAAGGCGATGCGAAGTTCAGAGCCACGGTGATGCTCGGAGGAAGAAAAGCAGAAGCGGAGGTTACGCTTGCAGTAGTACGCGGTAAGACTAAAGCCTCATATATGACGGATCAAAAGGCGGAGATTGTCCGGGAAAATGTCTCAAAATACGATTGGGCAAAGGCGCAGGCTGAAAAATACATTCAGGATGCCGATAAATTTGTAAACGAGCTTGACAAGCTTTATGAAGCAATTCCTTCAGAAGGACTTCCGAGAAGCTTTTCAGTCGGCGGCGAAGGCGATCCGAATATGTATTGCTGCAGATATTGCGGCGTTGATCTTCTCGATAAATACGGAAGCTATCCGTGGCTTCACAATGTTGTTTCCCGAGCGTGGAAAATTCAGTGTCCGGATTGTAAGCGTCTTTTCCCGTCAAACGAGTTTGGGAAATTTTATGAATTGGGACTGAACGAATACGGCGAATTTGACCGTATGCGCGCTCTTGAGGCTCACCGTGAGATGTTCGGCGATAAAACGGTATCAGAGCCGGGAGCAGAGCATAGCAGTCAATGGAAAAAATACTATGGCTATGGCGTAAAAGGCGGTTTCCTTACAAATACGCTTTACAGCGAGCTTGAAAAGGCAGAAAGCATAAACTGCGGAGAAGGCTTGCGCGAAGGAGAAACGGAAGAAACGTGGGGCGTGGATGATGGATTTGGCTATGTGCCGAGTCACAGCGACGGAAGCCCGTATGTCTGCGGAACAAAAGAAGTTGTTGAGCGTCATACATACATTGCGGAATATATACACAGCGGACTGTGGTATCATCCGAACGGAAAAAACAGCAACTACATCCGCGAGGCAATTAACAACTGCGCATATGCGTATTACTTTACAGGAGAGAAAAAATACGGACGCGTAGCGGCTGTTCTTCTTGACCGAATTGCAGATTTTCTGCCGGATTATGACATTTCAATTTACGGAGACAATGTCTGGAATTCTGACGGCGGACTCAATATCGGAAAGAGCGTTGGGTGCATTTGGGAATGCACGGTTGCCGAGGAAAGAATCTTGGCATACGATATGGTTTTTGATATGTATGAGGACGAGAGTGTTCTTGAATATATTAGGAACAAGCAGAAAAACCTGAAATTCCGTTATGCAAAAGAGACTCCTTCGCAAATAAGAACCAATATCGAGGATGGACTTATAAGAACAAGCCTTGAAGGACTACGCGATTGCTCTGTATCGGGAAACTTCGGCTTGCCTCAGTCTGTAAACGCAGTTGGTGCGGTGGTGCTTGATTCAATGCCGGACACCGGAAAATGGCTTGATTATCTGATGGCTCCCGGCTGGGTTCGTTCAAGCAGTATTGAGTGTACCGGAGGCGGGGTGGCTGAACAGCTTACCGATGATATTGACTCGGACGGACAGGGTACAGAAGGCTCAAATTACAACACCGGCTGGCACACTAATCTGATAAAGATAAATAAGTATATTGACGAATACGGAAAATATTCGAAGGGTAATTTGTATAACAATCCAAAGTTTGTTCAGATGTTTTACTCCACACTTCCGCTTATGTCTGCGTATTACACTCCGCAGATCGGAGATACGAAAGCATGTCTTGGCAAAAGCTTCTGGACAAGGAGCAGTGCTATGCTTGAGGGATGGATGAGACTTAAAGATCCCGTTTTTGCGCAGATGCTGTACAAACTGAATAATAACAGTGCGGACGAGCTGAAATATGACATTTACACAAAGGATCCTGAACGTCTCGAAAGTGAAGTGGAGAATGTAATCGAACAGTACGGAGAATATTACCGTGATTCGGAATTAATGACAAACTTTGGCTTTGCAATTCTTCGTGACGGAACCGAGTTTAACGAGAGCGTAGGAGCAACTGCTGTTGACAATCGACGTGATATGTGGATGTATTTCGGCACTAATGCAGGCCATGCGCATCTTGACACTTTGAATATCGGTATGACGGCATATGGACTTAATTTCCTGCCGGAGCTTGGTTATCCGGAAACTACGGGAAACCAGCCGAACAGATTGCAGTGGATTGACGCAACGCTTTCCCACAATACGGTTATGGTAGATGGAAAGGCACAGACGGAAAATAAGAATACTACTGCTGAGGTGCGTGGTAAGATAAAGCATTTTGATGACGCAGGCGCAGTTGCACTTATGGATGTATCTGCTCCGTATGTTTACGATTCAACCGATGAGTATCGCAGAAGTGTGGTTATGATTCGCGTTGACGATGAAATATCATATGCGGTGGACTTCTTCCGCGTTCTCGGCGGCAATGAGCATTTGTATTCCTTCCATGCATCGTCAAATGAGATCTCCGAAACACACGGGCTTGATTTCACGCTCGTTGAGGACGAAGACGGAAACTACATTTCGGGTTCTCAGCTTGATGAAAACGGAAATTATAAAGGCACATATGCCGGTCGGGATGTTACGTACATAAAGAACACGAAAACAGGCGCTGTGCGAAAAAATGACGGAACATTAAAGGAAAACGAAAAAGTTTTTGAACTGGAGTTCGGGGATGATCCAAATTCTGCGGCAAACAGAACAAACAGAACGCTTTTCCCTGCCGGATATACGTGGCTTAATAACGTTGACAGAGACACAGAGCCTGAAAACAAGGTTGAAATTGATTTCAGTATAAAGGATTTCAATAAAGCCATTAAGAATTCTTCGGGATTGCATATGAGAATGACGGTTCACAATGCAACGAACGTGGGAAATGGAGCAACGGCATCTGTAGCTATTGCTGACGGATATCCGCCGAGATATGTTGAAAACAAGAATATAGATAAGTTCAAATACGTGCTTGTGAAGAATGAGGGGAATGCGCTTGACACTGTATTTACAACTGTGCTTGAGCCATACAGAACCGCAAGATATTTAAAAGATAGCAGCGAACTTTCTATGTCGGTATATAGCGGAGAAGAAGCTGAAGGTGATGCCGCTCGGGCATTGAGAATAGAGCACGAAAACGGAAGAATTGATTATGTTTTCTATGCAACGAACAACAAGGTTACATATGAGGTTGCAGACGGGGATAAAAAGCTTTACTTCCGTGGATTTGCAGGAGTTTACACGCTGAATAAAGCCGGGGAAAATATTTACACATATGTAAATGACGGCGACGTTATCGGCAGCTCTCCTGAAAAGCTTGAGGGCGTGACCGGCAGAATTAATGCAGTTGTTCAAAGCTTCACGGATGTTCCGGCTGAGAAGAACGAGATAGTGATAGCCCCGGCTTCGCCTCTCTCGGACGAAGAAATAAAGAATCTTGCAGGAAAGAACATTCATGTTGACAACGGCGCGCTTGTGAGAAGCGGAACGTTCAAAATTGAAAATGCGTATCCCGAGGGCGAGAACATTGTTCTTGATGTAGGAAGAATATCTCCGGTGCGAAAATATAAAGATGCTTACGCCCCGGAAAGCGGATACGAATGTATGATTAAAGCAGGTCAGAACGCATATATCCCGCTTTCTTATTCTGAGGATAATGCACCGGAATTTGACCCTGTAAGCGACAGTATAACTGTATCGGCAGGAAGCTCTGTTTCTGTCACGGTTTGCGCGGAAAGCCCGCTTGAAGGAAAAAGCATAACGTATCAAGCAGAGACCCTTCCGCGAGGTGCAAGCCTTAATGAAACAACAGGTGTAGTTACATGGAAGCCGGACAGCTCTCAGATAGGCGAAAACCATGTTGCAATAACAGCTTGTGACAACGACGGAAGAACATCAACACTTCATTTTGTAATAACGGTTTACGGTTCAACCACAGGTTCCGGAAACAAGCAGAAAGAAAACTCCGGCACATCCTCTGAAAACGCAGAAAGCTCCGCCGGCGGTGGCGGAGGCGGTGGCGGAGGTGCCACACCGACCGACAAGCCTGATGCTGAAAATTCTTCTGACCAGACCGATGTAGGGGACGGCGGTTCCGACGTCCCGCAGGACGAGGATTCCACACAGTCCGATAATACCGAAAAAGAACCCGAGGCCTCGGGTGAAACGGATGTTATCCGTTTCACAGACATCTCTGACCACGCATGGGCAGCGGACGCGATAAATACACTCGCGGACGATGGAATAATAAGAGGAACAACATCTGACACGTATTCACCGGCAAACAACATAACCCGTGCTGATTTCGCGTCCCTGCTCGTCCGTGCATTTGAGCTTTCAAGCGAGAACACCGAAAACTTTGCAGACGTTTCTGCAAGTGATTACTTCGCACCGGAGCTTGCAGTGGCGCGCAACAACGGAATTATATCCGGAATCGGTGATAACAAGTTCGCCCCGCGAAACACAATTACTCGTCAGGATATGATGGTAATAGTATATCGGGCACTGACCGTCCTAAATGTAGGGTTCGGCGAGAGCATTGAACCGAACTACGGGGACTACTCTATCGTTGCACCCTACGCAAAGGAAGCTGTCACAGCACTTATCTCCACAGGACTTGTCAACGGAAAATCGGGAAGCATCGCACCGACGGACTACACAACGCGTGCAGAGGTGGCAGTACTGCTAAAACGAATACTTGAGTTTATTAAATAATGATGCTAAAAAAGAAAAGGAGAATTACAATGAAAAAAGTATTATCACTTATTCTTACCCTCGCAATGTTCATAAGCCTGATTCCGGCGGCTTTCGCGGCAGAACCGACGGAATTCACAATTGACTTCACGGATGTTAAGATTGAAAATTTGTATGTAACCAATACCAACGGTACCGACAAGTATTTCTTTCAATTGAAATCGAAGGATGGTAGTGTTGAGTATGCTGCTGAAGGTACAAATTGGAGTATAAATGAAGATACAGAACTATCGACACTTTTGCAGTATACATCCACTCCTATAAGGTTTTATCTTGGGGAAAAAGAGGATAAACGTATTGAGTTAGGTTTTACTGAAGATCGAATTAGTGGTTATAACAGCAAGAAAGACGACTACAGCAATCCAAAAGGTGATGCCGTGGTTTTTGACTTTACGGTTCCGGCAGACGGCTACTATGCAGTGACGGCAGAAGTTTATAAGAGTATGTATGCCGGAAAGGGTTATTTTTACATCAATAATGAAGAAACTCGTTCGTATGATTTTTATAATGCACCTAACGACGATGATTCGTACGGGAGAGAACCATATGTAGAAATACCGATAACCTCAAAAGCGATTTACCTGAATGAAGGTGAAAATCAGATAAAGGTCCGTGCAGAATATACAGACGGAGATGGAGATAAAGCACACATTATGCTTCACTCCTTCACATTCACTCCGGTTGAGAATGCAACCGTCTCATTCGTCCAGACAACAAATGTCGATGGACACAACGATATAACCGTAAAGTCTGTAGAACGTGGCGCTTCTGTTACTCTCACCGCTCACGCAAAAGTTATCCCCGGCTACGAGTTTGTCGGCTGGAAGCGCGGCTCAAGCGATGATGATAACAGCGCATGGGTTGACATTGACGGCGATTCTTACAATGTTTGGACAAATACTTTCCTCACCGCAATCTATAAGCCGACAGCTGAGACCGCGGCAAAGACCGTAGACTTTTGGAATCAGAACGGCGCATATATGGGCACGGCAGCAGATGAAACTTCCTTTAAAGCTATGGTAGCTGAAGAACCTTCTCTCACAGGTTTCGGTGACTTCCTCGGCTGGTTCACGGACGGCAAAGTGAAGCTTGATGAGAATACAGAGCTTTCAAACGGAACGACCAATGCGGTTGCACAGTATGAGGACGGCGCAGTTTCCGGCGTAACCCTTAACGGCAATCCTGTTGCAGAGGCTGACACTTACAACGCACCGATAAGCCTTACAGAGTCGGGTGTGACTTATTGGATGCGTGGCGGTAAGACAATAGCATACGGAGATACATATGATTTCAACGTATGGGCAGGCACTGCGATTACATCTCACAGCGATGTAGTTTCAGATAAAGTTCCGGTTGCAATCCTTGAGTACAATGATACTTATAAAGCATATATGCTCGAGTACGATGACGGCGATTATGAGATCGTTGAAGCAGGTATACTTTTCGGAGGGAATATGACAGTTGACAACTGCACAAATAAGTACACCTCTCAGAGAAAGGTATCTCACAACCAGTTCACCGTTCCCGCGGGAGAATACACTAATGCCAAAGGCTATATCATCTGGAAGAATGCTTCCGGCGCATATAATATCGAATATTTCTCTGTAGCAGAATAACAAAAAAGGGCTGTGGAAAAGTCGTCGACTTTTTCACAGCCCTTAAATAATACTTCTTACTTCTGCTTTGCAAGCCATTCCTTGTGGTATTCGACGGATATCGTCTCTTCGCGGATGAACTTGAACGCTTCGCAGGTGTTTTCGACCGTCTTTTCGCCGATTGCGCGGGCAATGCGCTCGTTCAAGCCGTAGTGCATATCTGCGGAATAAGAATCCGGATAATCACCCATCCAGCCAAACGGAGTATACACCTTATGCTTATCAAATTCAGCAAAACGCTTGGTTGACACGCCGCTCTTCTTGTCCATAAGGTCAAGGCGAACAAGCTCGGGGCAGATGTCATAAAGACTGCCGGTTTCAAAAAATCCGCCGTGACCGTCAACCTTGCCCTTGTCCTTAAAGTCCCGAATAATGCTGATATCCTCATCGGTAAGGTACGGATATTTGTTTGTGTTATCAAGAAGCTCGTCTGCCTTGACAAGTGCCTGATAATAGTAATATACGATAAAATCGGGCTTTTTCTGCAGCATATAGCGGACGAACGCCTGAAGCATTGCGCTGTTTCCGCCATGTGAGCTTAAAATGATAATCTTTTTAAAGCCGTTGCGCGCAATTTCATAGCACGACTGCTCCAATATATCCCAGATGAGCTTTGTAGGGAAGATGATAGTGCCGGGATATTCGCCCGCGCCGCTCTTTTCGCCGAACCACATTCCCGGGAAAACGCAAACAGGCTCTTTTTCCGATGCGCGCAGAGCAAATTCCTGACCCTTTATAGTGTCACAACCGAGCGGAAGGTGAATTCCGTGTGCCTCAACGCATCCGACCGGAATGACGCACACGCCGTTGCATTTTTCAACAGCCGCCGGAAACTCATCACTGCGAAGATTTGTCCATAACATAAGATTGTACCTCCGATGTATAATATTTGAGTTTATTATACACCCAAGAAAAATAGAAATCAAGACAAAAGCGTTTATTTGCACGAATTTACCGTATATATTCGTGTTGACATATAATTGCTTTTTGACTATAATTATAATTAACAAATTCAAGGAGAAACTACAACCGGAACACTTATATAAAACAAAGCGCGAAGAAGGAAAGTAAATGAAAAAAACGTATGTCACAACAATGCCGAATCATATCGGCGCATTTTTAAAGGCAAGCCGTCTTTTTGCATCTCTCGGCGTTAATATAACCCGCGTAAGCTACAACAAGGCGGTAGACTCGCACACTCTTTTTATTGATGCTGAAGGGAAGCGTGAGCAGCTTGAGCAGGCAGAGTTTAAGCTTCGTGAGATAGGATATCTCCGCAATATAACCGACGAGAAAAGCGTTGTTCTGCTTGAATTCCGCCTGCGCGACGTGCCGGGCAGCGTTACGGATGTTCTGGCACTAATAGATGAGTTTGAATTTAATATTTCATACATCAGCTCACAGGAAAACGGAACGGATTATCAGCTGTTTAAGATGGGGCTTTTCGTTGACGGCTCGGAAAAAATTGCCGAGTTTCTCTCGCGTGCTGAGGAGCTTTGCGATGTGCGCGTAATTGACTATAACCCGGCAGA
>JAFQVE010000623.1 GCA_017408185.1 Oscillospiraceae bacterium
GTTACCGCCCGTTGTGTCCGGATGCGTCTGGAAGTTTACAATTCCGATTTCGGGCTTGCCCTCGCGCTTTACAATAATAAGCTGAGAGGTTTCGTCAGGTTCGCCGTGCATCTTCACGATATCAGGGTTCTGATAGCCGGGGTTTGTAAGAATTGAGCCGTCACGCATCTCATAACGGCGGATGAAGGAAACACCCTCTGCCTTGCCGCGCGTGCCGTAAAGCTCTGCCGGTGCAAGGTCTCGCACTGCCATTACCGATACATCAGCCAGGCGCCGGAGCATAAACTCAACGTATTCCGGATTTTCTTTCGTTCCCTCGCGTAGCCACGTATGCGGTGCAAGATGCGTATGAGTGCAATGAACGAAAATCGCGCTTTCCTCCACCCCTGCCGCTGCAGCTATCTTCTCCCGTAACATCGAATGCAGAGTCTGAGGAAAACCAAGGTTGTCGACGCTCATAACAATTGCGCGTTTTTCCCCATCGTCAAACGCAACCGCCGTTGCTAAAAGCGGGTCAAGAATCCCTTCCATTTTGCGCTCATAATAATATCCTGCAAGCTTTGTTCCGAGCATAGGGGTTATGTCTACTCTTGCAAATCCAACTTTCAATTCAGGCATTTTTAATCTCCTCTATTCGCTGATGTTGTTTGTTACTTTACTTTTTGTCACTCATTCTTGCATATGCACTTTCATAAACTGCCATAAGATCGTCAAGATGCATTTCGTGAAGTGTCGCTCTGAATTCATCAAACTTTGAAAGAGGCTCCTGTCCAATCAGGAATTTTGTAAGCATTTCTGTTGCATAAGTTTCAAGTGCAGTTTCATAAAGTTCCTTAACTGCATATTCTTCCTCGTTGAATGCTATCGACAATGTCGGGTTTGCATACGGCAAAGTGTGCTCAAGAACCATATCGCGCGTTTCTGCAATATCCTCGGATTCAAAAGCAAGAATTGCTTCAGGATCCATTCTTGTAAATGTGCCGTAGGTACCAAAGCCATACAATGTATTTGCCTGAGTTCCGTTCTCATCGGTTATAAACTGTTTCTTTCCGTCAACCGTTTCATAGGTCTCGCCCTCTTTGCCCCATGAAAGAAGCTCATAGGCCTCATCTGTATAGAACCAATCGAGGAACTTTGCAGCATTCGCAATTCTCTTTTCATCGCCGTTATTTGTAATAAAAAGTCCTGTAGGATCAATGTTATGCTTATTAACCATAGGCACACCGGTATCAGCTTTTGCAACCGGAGGAACCATAGCCTGCAAATCAAAGTCAGGATTTTTCGAACGTCCCAGTGAATTGAAAAAGTCAATTCTCGTCTGATATTCCGGCATAATAAAACCGCGGTCGGTTGTTACAAGCTCCTGCCATGTATTTGTAGCTATCGTCATAAAATCTGATGGCATAAGCTTTTCGTCAATCATTTTTTTATAGAAAGTAAGAATCTCAAGTGCAACATCTTCATCAGGACCGTAATTCCATTTTTCTTCATTGTAATCATAATAGAATCCGACAGACCAATACGGTTTCCAAGATGGCCCTGAAACTGTGAGATTTGTGAACTTCTGACGCAAGCAATAGGGGTATGAATTCGGATAAATTTCTTTAAGCTGCTTGCAGACTTCATATAATTCATCAAATGTAGCCGGAACTTCTATATTATGCTTCTCAAATATATCCTTGCGGTAGAGCCATGCGCGGACATTCTGTGATTTTTCGCGTCCGAGAACCGGAGTGTAGTAAATCTTTCCGTCATATGCTCTTCTTGTGACTACATTGTTTTCATATTCCTCTTCTGTAAGAGTTCTAAGCCATGCATTGTAATTCGGCATATATTCTTCCATATCATCAAAGGCGATAAGTGCGCCCTGAACAACATATTTATCAACTCCGACCTTTGTGCTTCCACTCATAGCATCGGGAAGAAGCTCAGGAGCGGCAAACATAACCGCTGTCTTCGTTGAAGATTCAGCGGAAGAAAGCGCCGTTACATCAAGCGTTACATTTGCGCCTTCCTCAATATAATCCCAAACCTTCCAGTCTTCACGGTAAGGCCAGCTGTTGTGCGAAGAAACAACAAGCTGAATGACATCGTCTTTTGTAAGCGGTTCGATATCTGCTGTGCCACTTTTTACATCAGTTTTTCCGCATGCACAAAGCGCAAAAAGCATTACTGTCGCGAGAATAAGTGATATTAATCTTTTCATTTTTCATCTTAGCTCCTTTTAAATATTTACTTTGAAATTCTTCCTGCCGTCATCATTTTTATGATGCCTACCTCTCGAACTCTGCCCGGCTCGCCCTTATAATAAAGCCTTGGCTCTTCAAGTTCGGCAAGCGAAGAAACTTTGCCGCTTACATAATCTGATATTCTTACCTTCGCTGTGTCA
>JAFQVE010000624.1 GCA_017408185.1 Oscillospiraceae bacterium
CGCATTATATCGATTTCATAAACGAAAACTCACTCCAAAGAGCAGAGATTTCGTCGCAGGATAACAGGACGGAAATTGAACCCGGTGAAAAAATACAGCTGACTCCTGTGCTTTACGGTCCGAACGACACACCCCTTGAATATGACGGTACTGCTGAAGTTATCTGGAAAACAAGTGATGCGAACATAGCAACAGTAGACGAAGACGGTATGCTTTGCGGCGCAAACGAGGGCGAAGTCACAGTCATGCAACAATTATCAAAGACGGTGAAACTGCGGTTGCAGAGCTCACTGTAAGGGTTGCTGATACCTCAGGTTTTGATACAGAGAAAAAAGCTAAAGTAGTTTGCAATGGTTATCTCTACGCATACGCAACGACAAAACTTGAGGTTCAGGTTCCGATGAACAGCGGCAGATGGGTAACTGTTCCAAAGGATTTCCTCACCCTCAATGTCATAAGTGGTGGTGAGCATGCAACTGTTGATGCAGACGGAACCGTAACAGGTCTGAAGGAAGGTACAATAGTCATTCAACCGGAAATTTCCTCCGGCTGGAAGGACGGTGCGGAATTACTGACAATCGAGCCTGTGTCGGTAGAGATAGCTTGGGATGCGACGTTAGAACCACAGATCTACACTATGGAAGAGCGTGAAAATGCAAAAAGGAACGCAACGCGCTATTCATGGGCGAAGCAAGGAGTTAAGTCTGCGATAAATGAGGCAGACAGATATCTTGAAAACTTCGACAAAATCTATGCAAGTATAATTCCTGAAGGACTTCCGAGATTTTACTTTGTCGGTCATTATTATGACCCGAGAGCTTCCTATTGCAATTACTGCGGTTGCAATGTGGGTAGTGAATACGGCGTATACAAATGGAATGTAGACGCGTTGCAAAGAGAATGGAAGATCCAGTGCCCGGATTGCAAGCGACTTTTCCCGAGTAACGATTTTGGCAGTTTCTATAAGCTTGGCCTTTCCGATAACAAAACGAGCTGGAGTTTTGATAAGGCTCTGCAGAAGCACCACGAGATGTTTGTTTGTGAAGACGGTGAAAATTGTACGCACGAGGCGCTTGATATAGCCTTGCGCGGCAGTGAAGAGTGGTACACATTCTACGGCTACGGCGTTGAGGGCGGCTATCTGACCAATGATCTGTACGGCGAGCGCAACGACCCGCGCTGGGGCGTTGATGACAGCCGCGGTTATCTTGCAAAATACGATCCGAACGACATCGCCCATGACCCGTCATATGTAAAGGGCGAGTACGGTCTTGCAAAGTATATGAACGGTGGCGCACTGCAGCCTGTTCGCGACGGTTACATTTCATACTATGTGAACCAGGCTGTCTGGTACGGTAATGGAAATCCTGCAAACGGAAGACTTGTAAGAAAGGCACTTGAAAGCCTTAAGAATGCATTTTTATATACAGGTGATCCTAAATACGGCAGAGCAGGTGCCATCCTCCTCGACAGAGTTGCAGACGTATATCCCGCCTTTGATTGGTATCAGTGGGCTGATTATAGAGGCAATTCATTCCGCGGAAAGATCACTGATCCGATTGGTGAAGTGGATTTGGCAATCGCATTTTCCGAAGCCTACGATGCATTTAAGCCGATATATAACGACCCGTATGTTGTCGAATACCTCTCAAAGAACGGCGCAATTTACGAGGAGGACGAAAACGGCAACTACAAGCGTGATGAAAACGGAGATCTGATACCCATAAACTTAAAGGACAGCCCCGGAGCACTCATAAAGAATGTAGAAGACAATATTCTCCGCGAAAGTTACAGAG
>JAFQVE010000625.1 GCA_017408185.1 Oscillospiraceae bacterium
ACAAATGAGATTATAACAACCTCTGCGCTTTCGCCGTTTGCCCATATGTTGTGATATTCATTCGGCAGATGGAATATAGCCTCGCCGCTCTCAAGCGTATATCCGGTGCTTCCTGCCATAACGCCTACGCTCCCGCGGCGGATATATGCAAGCTCCCAGAAATCATGGCTCTCTCCCGTGAACAGAAAATCGGGCGTATAGTTAAAGTCGTGAAGTGTAACAACGTGCGAAACATCAAGCTCGCAACAGAGCGGGGTGGGAATAAATTCGTCCATGAAAAAACCTCCGTAAAAACAGAATTGTCCGAAAGTGCAAATCAAACATCACATAATATAAAGACAAATTAAAGCTTATTAATTATAATATACACAAATAAAGCATTTTTTGCAAGAGGAGATTTTGAAAAATGAGTAAAACTGTTAAAGTTTCAAACCCATCAAGACTTTGCCTCTTTGGCGAGCATCAGGACTATCTCGGTCTTGAGGTCGTTGCCGTTGCAATCAACCTGCGTTTTTCGGCAGAGGTAACTCCCCGCGATGACAGCATAATCAGAATAAAAATCCGCGATGAAAAGCTTGATACCCTCAATGTTGAAAATACAGAGGGGCTCTATCAGGAATATCTTACAGACATTTCAAAAGAAATTGTCTACGACAGCGATGAGGATTTTATGCGCAGTACGATAAATGTGTTGCTTAAAAAAGGCTATGAGCTGCGCGGCTTTGACATCAAGATGGATTCGGAGATTCCGATAGGCAAGGGTATGTGCTCGTCCAGCACAATGGTAGTTGCAATTGTAAAGGCGCTTCTTGAAGGAATCGGACATCCCGATGCGAAGGATCCGTATAAAATTGCACAGATTGCATTTGATGCAGAGGTCGCAGAGTTCGGTCATCCGGGCGGTATGATGGATCAGTATGCATCCGCACTCGGCGGGCTTATCAACCTCAAGTTTGCAAACGGCACGGAGGCATTCCCGATAAACCGCTCGCTTTCCGGCGCGTTTATCCTGTTTGACTCGCTTGAGCGCAAGGACACCTTAAACGTTCTCGCGGCATCAAAAATCCCGACTCTTGAGGGACTTGAAATGCTCAAGGAATACGGCATTGAAGGAATACACCACCTTGCTTTCGGCGGCGCGGATGTTTCTCTTGTTGACAAGCTCGATGATTTCCGCCGCAAAAAGGTGCTTACAAATATCGACAACTACAAAATTCTCAAAAAAGGAATTGAGCTTTTAAATTCCGATGGGGACATCGACGAAGAGCTTGGCGCGCTTATTTACGCTCATCACAAGAATCTCCGCGACGGTCTTGGCATTTCCACCGCTACGATTGAAAAAATCCTCGATTGTGCAATTGCCAACGGTGCATACGGCGGAAAGATAAATGGTTCGGGCGGCGGCGGATGCTGCTTTGTATATGCTCCGCGCGATAAAGCGGAAGCGATCATTGAAGCGGTCGGAAAGCTCGGTTATCCGGGAAAAATTCTCGTTCAGGATACCGGCGTAAGAGTAGATTAAAGGAGGTACATACAATGATTAAATTCGGAACAGGCGGCTGGCGCGCTATAATCGGTGATGAGTTTATCAAGTCAAACATCGTCTCTCTCGCTCAGGCGGTTGCAGACGACATAATTGAAAAAGGGAAAAAGGACGTTGGTATAGTTATCGGTTATGACCGTCGCTTCCTTTCAGATTTTGCGGCACAATGGGTTGCAGAGGTTTTTGCAGGAAACGGAGTAACGGTTCATTTTGTTGACCGTATTGCCCCCACTCCGCTTGTTATGTACGGCGTAAAAACGCTCGGCACACCATACGGTATGGCGATTACCGCAAGCCACAACCCGGCTGAATACAACGGCATTAAGGTGTTTATCGAAGGCGGCAGGGATGCAGATATCTCTATCACGCAGGAATTTGAAAAGCGCATCGAAGCCGGCGTTACGGTAAAGCAGATGGACTTTGAAAAAGCAAAGGCAGCCGGAATAATTAAAATTGCAGACTTGTATAATTCGTATATTGATAGTATAATTAGTATGATAAACATGGATGCTATCCGTGCAAAAAATATGCGTGTGCT
>JAFQVE010000626.1 GCA_017408185.1 Oscillospiraceae bacterium
AGATGCCGTATTCTTCGCGTGGCGCATTTTTATGGTATTGCTCTTTTCTTTGATATAATTCAGAACATACTCGTCCTCATACATGTCAAAAACAATATCATACGCCGTTGCAAGCTCTACTGCATTGCCTGATTCCCAGATACGTCCGGTCATTTTTCCCTTTTCGGCACCGCCATCGGCATTCCAGACCTTATTTCCGTAAGCTGAAATGTCATACTCATGATAAAAGTCTGCAATTCTGTCAAGAAGGATTGCCGCAACGCGTCCGTATTGCTTGTCGCCTGTATAGAAGTACGCAAGTGCGCAATTTCTTATAGCTTCCGATACCGCTCCGTCCTCACCGCTTATCCAGTAATACACGGCAGTGTGCATATATTCCGCAATATAGATATGGCGTTCCGTTGTGAGAACATTTCCGTTTTCGTCAATATACTCGTACAGTGTTCCGTCCGCCTTTGCAGGGACATAACCCATACTGTCATCAACACCCCATGTCTGGACTGTTTCGCCCTCACGGAGACCTCTGCCCCCGTTTGCCGTATCGGGGATGCTTTCGTATGTATTATTTGTGAGATATCCGCCCGGTACTCCGTAGCCGTAGTATTTTTTCCACTGTGCGCTATGCTCTGCTCCGGGTTCTGTTACGGATTTATCACCGAACAGCTCACGGTGAGCCTCAAGCGCCCGCATACGATCAAACTCACGGTACTCGTTAAGTCCAAGCTCGTAGAATTTTTCAAAGTCGTTACTCGGGAAAACTCTCTTGCACTCGGGGCACTGTACCTTCCACGGACGTGACAGTGCGTTATGCACCCACGGGAACTGTCCGCGGAGAGCCATAAGATCCGCGTTGCAGAAGCGGCAGGTATACATTTCCGGATCGTTCTTTGCTCCGAGAGAGTGCGAACGTGGAATTCCCTGCGATGCAATCATATTATAAAGGTCATCAAGCCTTGATACGTATTTATCTGCAGCTTTTATATATGTTTCCGCACTGCTTTTTACCCAGTCGTACTTCTTGTAATTTTCGCGCGCTGCCTGCACCATTGATTCAGGTCTGTAGGTTGCTTTGCTCTTTCCCTTTACAACCGGAAGCGTTACGCGCTCGGTATGAACACTGCCGTTGACATCGACCGTCACTTCAAACTCCGCCTCGCCGACCTTCTTCGGGATGATGTTGTTTTCCGCGTCAACATCGGCAATATCCTTTGTAAGAGCGACAGATGAAATATTCTCGTTTTCGACTGCATATTCTTTACCGAGATGGTCGGTTGCCGTTACGTAAACCGGAGCCGTATCATTTTCTTTATCTGTAAGACGGATGTATTGGCTTCCGCCGGAGGTTGCCGACAGCTTTACGATCCTGCCCTCAAATACAGTTACCGTAGAAACGCCGACCGTTTCTTCTCCGTTAAAGATTGAAGTTACCTCTATATCTACGGTACCTGCTTTCTTTGCGGTAATAATATCTCCTTCTACCGTTGCGGTTTCCGCATCAAGAGAACGGTATGTTGAAGCAACGGATTCTTCACTTAAAATTCTTCCGTTTGCGAGCCTCGGCTCTGCGACAAGCCTTCCCGTTTCACCGACACCGATTCCGTTACCCTCAGGTCTTGCTCCTGTTGAAGCAAGGCCTTCCGTTCTTACGGGTATGCTATAGGTTTCCGTTTTAACCTCGTTACCGTTAATCACTGCCTTAAGCGTTACCGTGCTGTTACCGTCACTTAACACCGATACCTTTCCGAGATACGCTTCATCGGCTACCGTATTTTCAACGGATATACTGCTTCCCTCTACAGATGCGAGAATGCAGTTTGATGTGTCTGCGCTTCTGTCGCCTGCATATCCGTTTACAAGGCGCTCTGTTCCGTCCGAGAGGATGATACGTGCCGTAATAACATTCTTTTCACCGACAACAAGCTCGTTCGGTACCGTCGAAAGAATTACGGTCTTGCTCTCATCAATATTCACCGGCTTAAAGGTCATTGTGCTGAGTAAAATATACGGGCGTGCATTTTTTACCGCTTCCGCAAGAGCGAACATAACCTTAACCTTACCGGCCTCATCGGGAGTAAGGTAAATCGAATTGAGCTTTGTTTCACCATCCGGATTTATTACCGGCACTCCGGTTACCGATGCGTCGAAGCTGTCATAAAAGCCTGCATACTGCCCGTCTGCATATATGTACCACGACGCGCCCGAGCTCCATTTTCCGCCAAGGAAAGAAAGCGAATACCAACCGGGCTTTGCCGTGCCGAGATTTACCTCAACAGTCCATTTTTCCATATCTCCGCCGTCGGAAAGCCACGGAGTTGCCTTTGTTTCAATTCCTATCAGTTCGACCCCGAAGGTATGATTAAATTCTCTTGCAGAGCCCTGTCCGCTTTTTTCCGTAGTTTCCGCCGCAACCGCAGCAAAACCCTTGCCCTTTACCTGACGCGGAGTTGTCTGAATTGCAGGGTCCTTGCTGTAGCCTATCTTATCGGCAGTTGTAAAATCAACCGTAACCGATTTGTCCGCAAGCTCCGGAGTTATTTCGATTGTCGCTGTTCCTGATATCACCGTTCCGTCATATGCCGTTACCGTTGCCTTGATTTCGGCTGTTCCCACCGAAACACCGGTAACAACACCCGTTTCTGGATTTATCAAGGCATATTCCGGCGTAAGACTTTCGTAAACGACCTCGTAGCTGTCCGCTTCCGGCCACGCGCTTTCATCCTCTCTCGTAAGCGTTACAGAGGTTTCGCCGACGTTGCCGACCGGAATCTGATTTACGCTGAACGCAAGGTCAACCTTTGAAAGCTTCGGCTTCTCTATAACCTTAATCGGGATTTCCTTTACGCACGGTTCCTGCCCTGCTATATTTATTGCAACAAGAGCCTTTGTTTCACCTTTTGCTTCGGCATTTACCGTAAATGTAATTTCATCCGAGGTAACCGGTAAGCCGGAGACGACATCCGACACAGTTGCAACGCCTGTGTCCGCGCTTGTAACCGAGGTTACACAGCTTGCCGTATCGGCGCTTCCGTCATCGGTAAGCCCGAAGCTCCGGTATGAGCCGTCGGACATAAGCACCTTTGCCGTTATATCTGCGCTTTCACCGACATAAATTGTTTCGGGCGCGTTGCTTTCCACCGCTGCCGCATACGGAGCCTCCTGTACTTCAACCGGAACAAGCTCTACAAGATACGGCTGGAAATACGGCACATCATAAAACTTTTGTCTTACCCTGAAGGAGATTTCAACATCTCCGGCAGGAAGATAAACCGTGTTAAGCCTTTCCTTTTCACCGAGCACCGCATTATTTGCATCAGCCTTATGGAAATTATAATCACCGGCATAATGTCCGTTTACGTATATTGCATAATCAGAGTTTGCATACCATCTTCCGCCCTGAACATAAACTGCATAATAGCCTTCGCCGTAGCTTCGCTTTTTTACCGTGAACATCGCGCCGCGCGAGAGTTCAGGCGTACTTGCCGGCCATACATCATCCGGCGATTTTGCGCCTGTGGAGGTTGCAACCGTTGCTATTCCCGTTCCGTTCACCACATGCGGCGTATAACGGCTGTTTTTGCAGGTTGTTGTTTTATCAAAAACAATATCAAAGCCCGTTGTTTGCCATTCGGCAGACGGAGCCGTCTGATCCGTATAAACAATTGAATTTTTCGTCATATCAATTGTCATCTTCACCGGCCCTGCCGGCACGATAGCCTTTACCGGAACCGCGGCAGAAACCGGATTTCCGCAAATCTTACCTGTGACATTGAGCGTTGTTTCGCCCGCGCCCTGAGCGGTGAGCTTACCGCTGTAAACTCCATCGGTCATTGTTCCCGTAAGAGAAGCGACATCACTGTTTCCCGAAGAAACGGTGAGATAATTTTCGGTATCGGGTTCTCTGTTTGCCTTATAGCCGTTAATGCGGCACAGCGTACCGTCAGCCAGCGTTACCTTCACCTCAACATCTTCAACATCGCCAACAAGCATCATTTCCGGCTCTGTGACGGAAACCGATAAGTTTTCCATATCCGGCGCAGTCGTCGGTGTAAAGGTCATACTACTCAAAAGAATACGCGGATACGAGCTCTTAAGCTCTGCAAGAGAAAACATAACCTTTACCCTGCCCGATTCATCCGGAGTGAGATAAAGCGTATTCAGCTAC
>JAFQVE010000627.1 GCA_017408185.1 Oscillospiraceae bacterium
TATTTGCCGGAGAATACGTTGTTGCAGTTGTGCCCTTTATTATTCCGTTCTCTGCAAGTTCGTTTATCGCATCCGCCGCCCATGCGTGGGAGTCAAGATCTGTGAAACGGATGCTATCCGCTTCACCCGACGCGTCGGGTGCGGTATTTCCTGTTTCATCTGTATTCTCATCAGCCGGGATATCGGAAACGTTATCCCCCGCATCGGTTTGCTCTTCGCCGGTTTCGGGCTTGTCGGTCGGCGCAGAGCCGCCGCCTCCGCCACCTCCGCCGGAAGCTCCGGCTCCTTCAGAAGATGTACCTGAATTATCTTCAGTTTTATTGTCTGAAGGCTGCGCTCCGGTCGTTGCACCGTAAACTGTTACCGTGAAATAAACAGTTGAAATTCGACCTTCGCCGTCAACAGCATCTATTGCAACAAGATTATCACCTATCTGCGAACCTGAGGGCTTCCATGAGAATGTGGCTGTTTCTTCGTTAAAGCTTGCTCCCCTCGGAAGAGTTCTCGCTGAATATGTTATTTCCGAGCCGTCCTGTGCAGTTGCCTTCACGGTTGTTTTTACAGAGCTTCCTGCCGATGCTGTAAGGTTATCAATTGGTTCGATTATTGGTTTTTGGTTATCCTCATAGGACATCGGAATTTCAAAGACTTGTCCTTTATACAGGTCGTACTTGTAACCGCCGTTAATGTCCGAATCATCGGCAAACGCAGTTATCGGTGTCACATATCCGATGTCAAGCACTGCAGTTTTTCCGTTTATTTCCGCGCCCTGTATGTGGAATGCAGCATTTCCGAGCCCTTTGAATTCACCCACAAACATACGGTCTGCAAGGTCATCAGCAGTTATTTCGTATTCCTCATCAAACTCAACCTCGATGTAGTTATCAAATTCCATATCCTCGGTAAAGCCTATAACCTTACCCTTAAGGGAATCAATCTTATCAACCATCGGAGCTTCAGAGGTATCATTACCGATGAGTGAACCGTCGTTTATGTAGGTGTACACATTCTTTCCGCTGTCTTTTTTCACTGTGTAAACGCCGACAAAGCCTTTAAAATCAAAGCTTACATCATTTTCCGCATCTTTCACCGTATAAGTGACATTGTTGTTCTGCGCATAAACTACATAATCTACGCGCCCATCAACCAGTTCTACTCTCACCGCTTTCGCCACATCGTATTTTTCGGGTGTTCCTGTTTTGAGAGAAATATCAACATCCGAAATATCAGCGACATAGCGTGTTCCGTTATAAGGCTCAATTACAGTTGTAAAGAGCGTGTTGAGATAACTTCCCTTACGCCTTACAAGCATAAATTCAAGCTCGTCGAGTATGGCAATGCTTTCCGGAGTTCTCACCGTCGGCCCCTTTGCAAGCGTTATCTCGTCCGGCTTAAAGTCATTAAGCATGGTCATGCGCAGGTGGACATCCATATTCGCAGTATTTCGCGAAAACTTTTTCCAGTCCGGAATTTTGTAATCCACATAGAATTCAGAAGTCGGATTTTGTGAA
>JAFQVE010000628.1 GCA_017408185.1 Oscillospiraceae bacterium
CAAAGACAAGGCTACAAGGTTATGGTGGTTTAGCAAATTCTTTTCGCATATCTTTTTTCAGTCATCAACCGATGGCTTATTTGCTATGCAGAATTTTATTTTAAATTACTCTCTGCTAAAAGACATTAGGTTTCAGACTTCTCCTCCATTCTTTTGGTGCAGCTGTTATGACCATGTGAGCTTCTCGCGCTTCGGCTCTTTTATGATTGGTGCAGTGGATTGTTTGCTCGTCTTTTGGCTATTTTCAACTGTTGGCAACGGTGTTGCTTGCTCTTTCTTTACCGGAGAAAGACCCATAGTTTTCATAACCTTGTCCTTATCACGCAAAGCCCATAACCAATTGGTTTTATTTGCCATTTATTCACATCCTTTATTGTATATTATTTTTTGTTTTTTGTAAATCCCTTTTCAAAGGGGTTCACAAGAGAACCCCTTTGACCAATTCTACATAGGGTATCCGATCCCTGGCATTGATGTTCCGACCGGCGGCATCTGCGGTGGTTGCATCTGTGTCATTTCCCGCTCGCTCTTAAGCTTTGCAATTATCCTGCTCTTGTTCCGCAAATATTGCTCAGGTATTCCTTCAAGATATGTGATAACATCCGATATAACTCCTTTTGTGAAAAGGTTATCCATCGTCTGTACCTGCATAAGCTCGCTCCAGTATGCCGCTGATCCGATATCCACCTTCAGGCTCAGCTCAACTGCGCTTTCCTCCGAAAAATTGAAATACTCTGCCTTCGCATCTCCGTCTTCTCCGCTCTGAACCTCACGCAGACCGTAATCCACGCTGATCATATCCACAAGCGTCCTCACATAATCCTCCGTAAACCGGTTATATGCAAGCTTTTGTAATTCAAGCGGCATAGCAGATGCCTTCTGCGTTGCTATTATCGCAGATGTGTTTTGCGGGTTGATATTTCCAAGCGCCGCGTCCGATGCTCCCATAAACTCAAGCGTGTACTGTATCATCTTTTCTATCAGCTGCATCACCTGCACAGACATATCCGCACCGCGGAAGCTTGAGGCAACTGCCTCATTCGGATTTCCCACAACGCCAATCGCCTGCCCGACCTTATTTGTCCACGCTGATATTTTTGTAGCATCATATATCGTCTTGGGGAATGCATTTGCCTTTGCCGAGTGGATTGCCATGGCAAACAGCTGATTTATGCTTATCTGGTTGGGAATTAAACCCGTTATCGCTGCCACTCCGTGATATGAATTTTTCACCTTTTCCCACTGCATAATCGCCATGGGATACCGGTGATACTGCGTATCCCATGGCGCGCGTATAATCTTGTCGCGCGTCGTTTTCATCGCATGTACCGTTCCGTTTTCGCGCCAGAATCTGACGAGCACGGTTGCAAGCTCGCTTCCGTCATTGTTTCTGCTGATATTATAGGATTCATATTCACTGTCCGGAAGTATTTCCATTGCCTCGCTTCTGCTCATTCCGTGCTCTATCGCCTCTTCGCGGACAGCATGAATGTTTTTCCGTAATGCTATTATTATGTACGGTTGTTTCTGAAGGTCGTTCATATGCGGATTTCCAAAAAACAGATTTGTATTTTCCACAATCTCGCAGTTTATCCCGCCGGGCATAAGTTGCCCGGTTTCTACCGTCGGATCGAAATAAAAATACAATATACCGTCGCCGTCAACTGCGGCATTACGTATCACATCACGGGATTTTTCTTTTATTGACGCAAGCTCTATAACCTTTTCCACCTCGCGTGACCATATTTCGGCATTTTTCCTGCGCTTTTCGGTAGCAATAAACGGTGTGAAGGCTATGCCTATGTCATCGGCAACTATCATTGAAATGAAGTAGTTGACAACACGCCGCAGCACGTTTATAACCGGCTTTGCAATGTCCGGTGCATTAACCCCCTCCCCCTGCTTTCCTATGAAAAAGTTTTCGTTCTTCTTCACTGTTTCGTACAAATCAATTCCGGTGTTGTACGAAACTCCTTTCTGATATTCCTGCCAGACCTC
>JAFQVE010000629.1 GCA_017408185.1 Oscillospiraceae bacterium
CATATACTGTTGTGAAAAGGCTGTCAAGCTCCTGGCCTTCCGGTGCCTCGCGCTCAACATATACATATTCAAGCATCGTTGCGCGGTCGGCATCGAATCTATCTTTATATCCGATGTTCTTCGATGCCTCACTTCTCTGCGGAACGTGACCGCCCGCAAAGGCAACGCCGGTCGGCGTAAAGTCATTGACCTGCGTCATACGCAGATGTATACCCTTCGGATTCGAAAGCACCTTTTTGTAGTCGGTAATCTCAAAATCAACAGTGAAGCTGTTTTGCGGCTCTGCCGCACGGCGAACGTTGCGCAGCCATGTATATCCGCGCGGGAACATTGTTTCATAGCTCCATGCCGGCTGTGTCCACGGATCCTGACCGTAGGTTACGGGGAAGACCGTTTCAAAATCAACCTCTTCACCCGGAAGAGCCTTACGAACACTGCCATCCGGATTCTTCACATATGCCGCATCCTTGCCTGCGTATGTAGCGTAGTCCATCGTTCCGTCTTTGTCTACCTGAATAAGCTCGGGCTCTGTTGCCATATTAAGTCCCGAAACCTCATTTACCTTCGATGATGCCGAGTGGTAAACATAAGTATGGTGGTTTCCGCCCGTTACGCGGAAAAAGTCAACGCCGTAAGAGGTATCATCGTTTATCTTTACCATAACAAGGCTTCTTCGATAATTCTCTGCCTCTGCATACTTATGGGTTGCATCAATATCCATAAGCTTTACCATTCCCGAATCATTAAAGTGAAGCGGGAAGCCGCGTACATCATCACCTATTGAATTCTTCTGATTTATCAGAACTGTGTTATGAGATAGAGTTGAGCCTACCCACTGCAAGCGGTTTGGCGTATAGCTTGTATCTTCAGGATATGCAAGGTCTGCACCGAGATTAAGACCGTATGCATCAACGTTAAGCTCGAGAGAGTCAGGATGTCCGTGTCCGTCGGTATCGCCTGCCGTTATCCAGAAGTCGCGCATATTGTTTACCTCTGTGCTTGCAGATACAGAATCATATATTCCGCCGTCACGAAGCACAGCAAAGCCCCAACCTGCCATAAGATCGCTTTCAAGCTTTCCCGTCTCATCAATAAGCGCGGCTATATCTTCTTCAAAGCTTTCCGGATCTTCTGTGAAAATATCATAGTGAAGCCCTTCTGTTGTTCTTCCGTTTCGTGTCCATATATACTGAGCAAGCTCGTCTGCTATGTCGGTATCGCGAAGCTCTTTAAATCCCTTCTTCCATATCTCGATATCTCCGCTGTAATTTTCAACCGATAACGTTGTTGATGTATCACCTATATGCGGATGTCCCGGCGGTGTAACAGGACGGACAAAAGCCATAAACATCTCACGGAACTTCGGGTTTTCATATAAATTGTATTTTGCTCCGTCCTTGTAATCTGCAAGAAAGTCTGCCATCTTGCCAAGACCTTCTATCTGCGTGCGGTTATAGTTTGTGCTGGATTCATGTCCCATGCCGTCACGGTCGATAACGTCTATAAGCTGGCTCGTTACTCCGTCACCGCCCTGCTCAAACGATCCGTCCGGAACTGCCGGCTGATAAATCCACTCGAGCATTTCGGTTGTCTCAGGCTGTCTGTCCTGAACAATGGCATTTATTGAAGTTGTTGCCTGGCTTTGACCAAAGTTACCTTCAATTCTTGCACACTTGACGCCCCAGTAATTCTTTCTGATAATTCCGTTTTCCCAATTCTTCCAGATATCATGTGAGCTGGATTTGTCATTTCTGCGCATTTCATGCTCATACTCACGGCAATCCCCATCGCACATACGTACATAACCGTTGCTTGTATAATTCAAATGGTAATCGTACTTATCATCATCCGGCAATGTGTCATACCCATATTTCTTTGCCTTCTCAGAAAGATAATCTATAACCTGAGTATCGGAAAGCACGGGATAAAACGCATCTGCGCACAGTGCAAGAATCTGCGCCTGATTATTTGAGTCTATGCGTCCGGTGATAAGTCCTATACCGCTTCCGCCTTCTGTATTATACCATATACGGTCGTAAGAGCCGTCACCGTTATAGTCTATATCGTTGTGAATAAACATATCGTATGTGTGATAAACGTCTGCAATTCTGTCAAGCAAAATCGCGCCCGTTCTTCCGTATTTGATGTCTCCTGTATACAGATATGCATTCTTGAGCGTATCGAGAGCATCCGTAATTACGGTTTTCATCGTTCTGTCAACTATATGCGCAACATATATATGCTTTTCATCAAAATACTGAACTATACCGTTACTTCCTGTGAGAGAATACTTATACGGAGTAACGCCATCGGGCTGCAGCGGAACATATCCCCAACCGTCATCAACGCCCCACGTTTTCCAATCCTCACCGGGACGAAGACCCTGACTGTTATTAAGTGCCGGCGAAACCTTTGCAGGATCGGAAAGCTCAGGATAAAGCTTATTTACAAGATATCCGCCGTCAACGCCGAAGCCGTAATGCTCCTGTTCTGCCTTAGTGAGAAAATCGCCTTCGTTGATTTCTTTCTTGCGTGCATCGTCTATTCCCGCATCCGGCAAGCTCTTTCCCTTTTCAAGCAACATTGCACGGTGTGCTTCAAGTGCACGTATTCTGTCAAACGCGCCTTCGCGGTCAAGACCGAGCTTATAGAAACCCTCAAAGTCATTTGACGGGAAAAGACGTTTGCAGTCCGGACACTGTGTCTTCCACGGACGGGAAATAACATCCGTAATAAAGTTACTGCCTTTTTTATTGATACCCCCATCGCAATAACGGCAAAGATTGTAGTACGGATCATTTACCCCGCCCATTCTCGTGCTTCGCGGGAGTCCTTCGGCGAGAATTATATCATAAAGAGAATCAAGCTCCTGAACATATGTTTCAGCTGCTTTTTCCGCACTCTTTTTCATACTCTTCGCCCAATCGTAAGCTGCAATATTCTCAAGAGCTGTAGCGCGTTTTTCGGTTGTGTAATAAGTCGCTTCCGTTTTTCCGTCATCGCGCACAACCTCTATCTTCTTTTCCGCGGAAACTTGCTCTCCGCGGAAGGTTGCGACAGCGGTTACCACCACACCCTTTTCTTTTGCAAGAGCAGTGACATATCCCGGATCGTCAAACTTTAACGCATCGCCGTCGTCGCTTGTGTATGTTACGCCCTCTGCCGGAATAGTTATCTTATTCCCGCTCTTCATTGAGAGAACAAAAGAAAGCTTTGTCTTTCCGCCGACGTAGATAAGATCATCACACTCTATTTCCGCACCGATTATATCGGTATCGTCTATTGCATTTATAACTATGCTTTCCTTTATGGCAGAATCTGCGTTTGAAACCGTTGCGGTAATTGTCACTTCACCGTGACCGCGGCCCGTTATAACTCCGTTTTCATCTACCGTTGCAATATCGGGATTTGACGACTCATACAAAACAGAGTATGTTTTCTTATCAAGCAAGGTACCGTCAAGAAGCCGTGCCGTTATCGAGGTAGCAAGCGTTTTTCCGTAAGCTACTTCACTTCCCTCTGATGTGAAGCTTACAAGCTTCATGGTGTTTATACCGTCAAGCCTGAGAATACGAGGGCAGAAATAACTGGGCTTAGCATCTCCTTGTTCAAAAACAAGAACGTATTCGCCTTTTTCCTCAATATCAACTGTTCCGATAACTCTTCTGTTCACAGCATCCTTTGAAGGTGCAAGAAAGCTTACGGTGTTGATATCTGTCTTTTTCGTCAGAAGCGAATCCACCTCCGCGACAGTTTGCGGTTTCGGAACAATATAGATATTCGCATTCGCAGTAGTTACCGTTCTTGCATAATATTCAAAATCTACTGCGTATTTCCCGGCAGTCGGAACATTTATCGTAAGTCCGTACCATCGTCCCGCACCGGGATATATTCTGAGATAGTTGCTGGTGTAGCGCGCATTCTTTGCTACAAAATTATTCGGCCCCGCACCGAACCATTCCCACGTTCCGTCTGTGTAATCATCGGTAATACCTAAAATATCCGTATCTCTTGCAACATTTGGATTTGTGCTTTGCCCGGGCTTTGAAAACGGAGCCCACTCCGGACTTATCGTTTCGAAGAAATTATATGTATAAATGGTATCCGCGCACGGAAGCTGCTGCGGAAGTTGGGTTACTTTATATGTATCTTTTACTGTATCGTACAGCACTCCGTCAAAATATATTTCTGCAGTAAGCTCAGTTTCTCCTATTGCATAAACATCAACTATACCGTCATTTTTTCCGATATCCGCAACAGATGTATCTGAGCTTTTCCACGTTATCGTTGCACCGGACAAATCTTTATATGACTTATCGCTGAGAAGAATAGAAACCGAGGCTTCACCGTCTTCGTTGACTGTGATGCTCTTCTTCATCGGCACAGCGTCTCCCGTACCGCTTGTGAGCCAAAAGTCACCGACAGAGCCCGCACCGTCTCTTGCCCAGAAAGCGATTGTGTAATATCCTGCTTCCGGAATTTCAAAACCCTGTATTTTGTTAGGTGTCGAGATCAGCTTATCAAAATCATCTCCCGCGCCTTCCTCATCACACGGATAACTTCCTATGTAAGTGCCGAGAGATGCTTCTATTTTATCTTTGTTTCCGGAAATATTGTCTGTGTAAACCCCACCGGCTTCTTCAAGCTTCTTGATTGTGCTGAGATAAACTCTCACATCCTTAGCGCCGCTCATTATTCCGTTTTTCATTTCCATTGTATATGTTCCCGCTACGGGGATATATACTTCATATACTACCGCAACATTAGACGCAATCTGCATATTGCCGGTACCTTTTGAGTTGTCGCCTCTCGGTCGGGCATAACGTGTTGTGGTATTTTCTTTATCGAAATTGCCGTCGTAGTATTGGTAAAAGTCATCAGTATTTTTATATGTAGCCTGTCTTACAGCTTCATTACGGGGTGATCCGCCTATCGCTGTCGCAAAATACCCTATATCATAAAATATCTTTGCACCGGCGTTTGCAACCTTGATGGTCTTTGATGCGGAAAGCACTCCTCCCGTGAAGGCAAGCGTCGCCGTAACGGTTGCCTCGCCTTCTTCACCGCCGGTGATTAAACCGGTATCGGAGACCGTTGCGTTTCCGGCTGCGGAATAAGTAACCTTATCAGTAACATTTTCAACGCTTCCGTCACTCATAACGGCTGTAACCGTCATCTGTGCCGTGCCGCCGTTCGGTGCGATTGCAGTTTTATCCACCTCTGCAGAAAGCAACATCGGCACAATATCTTCCCCTTTACCGTCAAGAACGATTGTGCCCGGATACATTCTTGCAACATTGCTTCCCTCTTTACACGCTTCCAAAGCTTTGTACACAACTAAGTACACTCCCGGCTCAGGAAAGCTGTGTGCTATTGCGGGCATATAGTGTTCACCCGTGGTGGAGCTTGTGTCGCTGTTATAATCCAGAGCAGTTGTCAATGCCGTATTCTCTGTCAGCTTTGCGGCAATCTCATCATTTGTATGCTCTTTCCCCGTTTCCGCATTGTTCAGCGGAACTATCCACGCACCGGCCTTTTGCGCAGCATTGTTACTACTCTTTCTGAAGCTATATCCAAGCGTTATATCATATTTTCCCGCTTTTGGTACATAAATCTTTATAGCCACCCAATCATTTACCACAGTTTCCATCCGGAGCGCATACTCGTTTGGAATATCCACTGAAATCGTACCCGAAGCTGAGTGATAGCTCCAAAAACCGTTTGTATCTGCAAATGTAACCTTTTTTGTATCAGCTCTGTATTCTGATTCCGCAGACGAAAAATCATATCCGGAACCTGATACCATTCCGTATTTCACTGTAACGCCGGAATATTCCTGCGTACTCTCTCCGTCTGCAGAAACCGCCGGCACAAGGCTTATAAGCATTGCAAGCGCAAGAATCAATGATAATACTCTTTTCATAAACCGTCCTCCTTAATTACGAAAGATAAAGTGTTTCCCCAGATGATATCTTGTGCATCTCGCCGTCAATCACAAACCATATTTCAAAAAGAGTAGGGTTGTAAATAATTGAACCGTCTGCACTATAGATAAGCGAGTTATATGCATTTACGTATTCGTAAATTTCCATATTGGTCGCATACCATATATCATCTTTTCCGGAAAGCTTCTCACAGATTTCATCAAGAAGCCCCCAGCCGGTATAACGCTCAAACTCGTTGCTGTGTCCCCAAAGGTAAAAGAGTCTTGGACCCCCGCGCGAATTTCTTATCCTGTTTTTCTCGTCATCCATAAAAGCGTCGATGTATTCCGGAAGCTCAGGGTTCGCGTGGCGCGTAGTCGGAATCCAGTTATGCCAGTCGGAAGGCAAATGGAACTCCTTGTTGTCTCCACGGAGAGATCGGGCATATACAATATCAAGGTCTGTGAGATATCTTTTGATATTTTCGTAAGTAGCGCCGTTTTCAAAATACGTTATCCCAGAATCCGGATACGCCATTCCGCGTATTATAATCCCAAGCTTCTTTTCCCACTCAAGCCGGCAATCAAGGGTATCGCGGATTCCCTCAATGCATCTCATACTTCCGTTTGCACGGTGAACGGTACCGTGAATGGCAACCTCATGCCCTCTGTCGAGTATATATTCCCGAACCTGCTCCGCGGTAATGTGGTTCTCGCGAAGCCCCTCGTGGTTGAGGTTAAACGTTGCTTTCATCCCGCACGAGGTTATCTTATCCGAAAAACGCATATCCTCACGCAGACCGTCATCATAGCTTAGCGTTACCGCTTTTGCCTTTCCGCCGGGGAATCTTAAAAATCTGTATTGCATAACACCCGCTCCTTGCACCCAAACTATTTTATCTTGTTATACGCATTTTCATAAACCGCGAGAAGCTCTTTAATCGGAAGAGATGAAAGCTCCTTCTGGAATTCATCCCATTCGCTCATCGGACGCTGACCGATAATGAACTTCTGGATATTTTCTTTCACCATTGTACCAAGCGTTGTAGTGTAGTCCGCCACTTCTGCTTTCTCCGCTGAGCTTAAGTTTATATATACAGTCGGATCAAGCTTCGGATAAGTATACTCAAGAACAAAATCAGTCGTTGCCGCCTGTTCCTCGGACATACCCGCCTCTGCAGCCGCCGGATCTATACGGAGATATGAACCGATTGTCTGGAAGCCGTAAAGAACCTGTGCGTTGTTCTCTCCTTCAGGGAAGATAAAGCGTTTTTTGCCGTCGACTACCTCATAGGTTTCACCTTCCTTGCCCCACGAAACAAGCTCGCTTCCCTCGTCGGAATAGAACCAGTTTATGTATCTCCATGCATTTGCAATGGAAGCCTCATTTCCGGTGTTTGCAACTGCCATACCGGTCGGGTCCCAGTTAAGCTTGTTGAACATCGGAACACCGATACCGTTATCCGCATGCGGCGGTTTCATAGCTGTAATGTTAAACTCCGGATTGTTCGGACGTGCAAGATTGTTGAAGAAGTCAATACGAATCTGATACTCCGGCATGATGAAGCCGCGGTCTGTAGTGACAAGCTCCTGCCATGAAGAGGTGTTGATTGTGAAATAATCCTGCGGAATAAGCTTTTCGTCATACATCTTCTTAAAGAATGTTACGAGCTGAAGCATAATATCGCTTTCTGCCGTTCCGTAGCTCCACTTTTCATTATCGAAATCATAATAAACGCCATAGCTGAAATTCGGCTTCCACATTGAGCCTATAACAGCAAGATTGTTGATGCCGTTTCTCATGCAGAATGGGTATGACTCAGGATACAGCTCTTTAAGCTTTTTTGAAACTGTGTAAAGCTCGTCAAGTGTTTCCGGAGTTTTGAGACCGTGTTTGTCGAAAATATCCTTGCGGTAGAGCCATGCGCGAACATTCTTCGAACGCTCCATACCGTAGACAGGCGTGAAATACACCTTTCCGTCAACCGCTTTATGCATATCTCTCATCCACTGCTCATCCTCGGAAACGCTATCCCAGAACTTATTATAGTCCGGCAGGAACTCTTCATAATCATCAAAGGCAAGGAATGCGCCCTGCTCGCAGTAGTCTGAAAACGTTCCCGGTCTGCCGGAAAAGCCAAATACATCCGGTAAAGAATCCGGTGCTGCCATTGTGAGCGAAAACTTTGTACCAAAGTCTGAAGACGGAACAGCGTTTACATTGATAGTCCCGCCGATTGCCTCTTCTATGTACTCCCATACCTTCCAGTTTTCGTCATACGGCCAGGAAGCGTGGCTTGCGATTGTGATATCAAGAACTGCATCATCGGGAATTTGCTTTCCCTCCGGAATGTCATAGGAGACCTCCCCCGAAAGCGCTTTCTCCCCCGCACCGTCACACGCGGCAAGCGATAAAACCATAAGTCCTGCAAGAATTAAGCTTAAAAATCTTTTCATGTTGTCGTCCTCCATTTATTAAGAATATTTTACAACTTTAGTTATATTATATAATGCGTAAATCGCAATTTTAATAAAATCGTTCACGTTCTGCAAAATTTCATATAGTAATTTGTGGGAATATAAAAAGGCGGAGAGGATGTTCTCTCCGCCCGTAAATTTTAGTTTGCGTAAATTACGCGGTATGTGCCGTTGTCACCGAAAAACTGTTGACAAATTAATTGTTCCGATATATAATAAGAATACAAAGAGGCTACCGGCAGACGGTTCAGCCCTCAAGTAAAAACGGAAAGAAGTATACCGCTCGCTTGCAGGCTTGGCGGTCTACTTCTTTTTTATTGCAATGACGGTATAAAAAACGATAATCAAAATTATTGTTATGTACTCCATCAGGCAAGCCCCCTCTCCGAGGGCGAGAATTGAACCGCCTACCGTTGTTGGTAGCTCTCTTTGTGCTCGTTTCCAAGCTTTTTCATTATATCACATATGCACTATTATGTCAAATTAGAGTTCGAGCGGAGAGGTTTTCCCTCTCCGCTCGGGTATTTTAGTCTGCGTAAATTACGCGGTATGTGCCGTTATCGTTGTAGATGAGGTAGCCGCGGGCACCCGTAGATGTGCCGTCATAACCTGTTGCAGTGAACTGACCGCTGATGTTTTTTCCTGTGTGCTTTGACGCAGCCTTACCGTTATTAAAGCTTCCGATTGTCGGAGTTCCGCTTCCGAAGATGATACCAACCTCGACGATTTCCGCTCCGTTAGCATCGTAGGAAATCATGCGTGAGCCGTCGATTTCTTCAGTATCGAGCGAAAGAATCGGCGCGCCACTTCCCTCTCCTGCTGTAAAGGTAATGTTTGCCTTACCGTAAACATAGTGAGTATACTTATCTCCATATGCAACCGGCTTGTTGTTTACATACCATGTTCCTTTACCGCTCGCAGAGAGTTCCAGCTTCGTGTCGTAAGCATAGCTGTCATCATCAGCCCCGGTGATACCGTCACCGATATCTACCGCATACGTTTTCGTATCAACTGTGAACATAGCCACGACGCGTGTGAGAACTTCGAAAACCTCATTTTCTCCAACTGCGGTTTTGCCATCGCATGTCCAGAAGCTGAAGTTGTGTCCGGTAAGAGTGGGGTTATCTTTCTCTGCCGGCTTTAATGCGCTAAACACCTGACCGTTTACCGGTTTGCTTTCGATAAACTGACCGTTGTAGTTATAGAACTCCACGCTCGGCGTTGTTGGTGTTTCAGACTTCGCTTCGTAAATTGCAGTAATAACTGTGTTTGTAAAGAGCGGGAAGGTGAACGTTTCCGCATTAGAAATCATAACGCCGTCTGACTCGCTTCCACGCTTCCAGCCGCGGAACTCGTACCCCTCAACGCCTGTTGCAGTAAGAGCTATACTTGTTCCCGCAGGGATATCGCTATTCGGCTGACCAATTACGTAGTCAATTTCCGGAACAGTTACCGTAATTCCGTCACCACCAACATTCGAGGTTGCGGCAAAGGTTATTTCTGCATCAACTACCTCTTCTGTTGCGACTTCGCCAACTACCGTTACTTCGCGGGTAAGAGTTTCAATGTTACCACTATATGTTACTGTTGCGGAAAGAGTTGCTGTTCCTACGCTAACAGCTGTTATCGTTGCTCCATCCTCGCCAACGGTTACAACGTCTGCGTTGGCGCTTGTGATAGCGGAAATTTCTACATCTTCGGTTGCTACAGGATTTCCGTCAGAGAGATATTTGATAGCCTCGGCAGTTGTTGTTCCGCCGACCTCAAGCTCATCTGCGCCGAGCTTAATCATCGCCGGCATAGCGACGGGGTCTAAGCCCGTACCGTTTGTAAGGGTGAAGTCGCCAACAGAGCCAAAGCACTCTCTTGCATAAAATGCAACTGCGTAATATCCCGCTTCCGGAATCACGAAGCCGGATATTTTATTCGGAGTCGAAGCAAGCTGTCCAAACTCATTCGTCTTACCTTCTTCAAAACACGAATATTTTCCTACATACTCACCAAGGGAACTTTCAATTATATCGGAATAATCTTTGGAGTTATTTTTATAAACACCGCCACCTTCTTCCATCTCTTCCACAGTGCTGAGAAATACTTTTACATCTCCGACAACCTTGCCACTTGTAGTTCCGTCCCAGACACCATTTTGCATTTCCATCGTATATGTTCCCGCCATCGGAATATATACTTCATACACAACGGCTCTGTTTGACATAATTTCAAGATTCCCGGTACCGGAATCGTTTGATCCTTTTGATCTAACGTGTCTTATTGATGTATCATTCTTGTCGAAATTTCCATCATAAAACTTATAAAATCCATTAGTTTTATCGTATGTTGTCTCACGCACACTTTTATTATATGGACTATTTCCTATTGAGGTGGAAAGTTCACCCACATTATACTCAATCGAAACACCATCTGCATTGACGGTTATTTCTTCAGTACCCGATACTGTATATCCGTTAATCGTTGTAGATGCAGTAATCGTTGCAGTACCATATCCAACTGCGGTAACAACACCGTTCTCATCAACAGTTGCAATGTTGTCATCACTGCTTGTGTAGGTAACGGCATATCCCTCCGTTGCAGCCGAACCGTCACTCATATATGCTGTAGCAGAAACCTCAGCAGTTGTTGTTTCTCCAACTTTTAGCGTTGTATTGTCTACAGATGTATCCAATACAAATGGGATTATGTTTTCGCCTTCACCGTTGACGCCATCAAGGGTGATTGTGCCTGGATATAAACGTGCGTTACTTCCTCCTTCTTCCTTTGTCTTCGCATTCCCTGCTGTATCTTTTAAAGCCTTGTATATAACCAAATATGTCCCTGCTTCCGGAAAATCATAAAAGCCACCATCGCAGTATGACTCACTTGACAACGTTGACCCTGTGGGACTCAAAAAATTAAGGTTGGTTGTCTTAGGATCAAGCTCCTCAAGCGTTTCAGATATTTCGTTATCAGTATATTTCTCTCCTGTGGATGGATTGATCAAAGGAAGAATCCAAACGCCTGCAGATTGAGCACCGCTATCACCTGTTTTCCGTTCATGATGCCCAAAACTTAAATCATATCTACCATTCTTAGGAACGTTAATTGCCAAAGCAAACCAATCACCTACGAAAGCATTAAAATAAAGGCTATATCCATTTTTTACCGAAACAGCCCTGGGCGTTTTTTGATCCAAAGAAAGCGCCGAATAATATTCCCAAAAGCCACTTGTATTATTAAATTTCACCTCTTTGATATTACTCTTAAACTCTGATCCATCAGCGTTGAAATCATATCCTGCACTTTTTGCAAAATTATACTTCACGGTAATGCCGGAGTATTCCATGTCCGTTTCCGTCTCAGTATCATCTGCAAATACCGACGGCACGAGGCTTATGATAAGTGCCAGTGCGAGAATCATTGATAATAATTTTTTCACTTTGTTTGTCCTCCTTGAATTTTGTTTTATTTTAAATATATTTGCTACTTAGGTCAATTTGGTGTTGTAGAACTACAACACCAAAGGGCATATGCCCTTTAAGGAATCTCACATCAAAACGGCGTTACCTTATATCCATCCGTAACGGTGTTTACATCTTCGATAAATGCAAGTAGTGCATCGAAGTCTGATGGAAGATGTGCATGGCCTCCCTCGCGCAGGCGATAGGCAATGTTTTCCGGCACGCCGTACAATTCCCACACCTCTTTTGCGGCTTCATAGGTGAGGTACGCCCCTTTTGGGTTTGCCCAGGTATCGTCGCTTCCGTTCGTTTCAAGTAATCTTCGCGGCGCAACGCATGCTTTTAAAAAGTGCTGGTCAAACGGCAGCTCGTGGTCGCGCCCGATGTATTCTTTGAGCTTTGGTCCGAACCAGTATGCCACACCGCGCAGGATTTCTTCAAGGCGTTCGTTTCCGCGCTTTCCGTCGCGCGGTTCCGTGCGATAACGGAAACATCCGCCACCGCCGCACCCCGAGCCGTTCGGGTTTACAACGGCGAAGCGTTCATCAACCGCTCCGGCAAGAAGCACCGTCTTTCCCCCGCGGGAATGACCGGTTATCGTAACCTTTTCCGTATCAACAAACGGTAATGTTTCGAGCGCGTCCATCGCGCGGGAATATCCCCACGCCCACGCGGAAATTGCACCGAAGGTGAGACCGGGATACATTTCATAAATTCCGCCCGTGCGATCCTCATGGTGTAAATCCTTTGCAAACTCAACTCTGTTAAACTTTGCAACCACAAATCCACGGGCAATCGCATCGTCAATAACAATATCGTTACAAGTGCGATAACATCCATCGCCGGTAAGGATGACGGGGTATTTTTTCCCTTCCTCAAGCGGCCGCGGCTTGAACACCTGCATCATAAAGTTAAACCGCTCGTTCACATATATCTTCATGCTGAGCGCATTTATCGGATGCTGAAGCTGTTCAACACGAACGCTCTGCGGCTCCGGCGGAAATCCGCCATACTCAATATCAATAATCTCATCAAGAAGCTCACGTCGGCGCTTTCGCCATATCTCTACGCTATTTCCCGGATCAATCGGTGGAAGCGGTGCAAGGAGTCTGTCCTGCATACTTTCCATCATCCCTTCCTCCATTTTTGTTAAAAATGTATTACACTACGGCTTTATTATATATCCTGCATAACCTGATATTAATAAAATCGTTCATAATTTCAAAAAATTTTTTTACAAGGTTTTGTATGTTGACAAACCGAAACAAATGGTGCTATATTATAATTATAAATCTTAAAAAGGGATGTGAGAAAATGAAAAATGAGATGAAAAAAAGCAAAAATACAATTATTTCAAGCTCTGTTTCGCCATTTCTCACCGAAAAGCCTCCTGTCAGCGTGGCTCGCATTACCGAAATAGTGAAAGAACATAATTTTCCTCGCCACACAGACTATCCCTCCATATGGATATGCCTTGACGGAGAGTTTCTTCTTCGCACCGAGCGCGGAGATGTTCACTGTTCTTCCGGCAGCGTAGTAATTGTCCCTGCCGGAACCTTGTACTATCCCGAGGTCTCCTCTGACGGCAAGCTTTCCGTTATGCGTATATTCACTGAATACAACACCTACAAGAATGTTGACCACGCGGCTTTCATCAGTTCCATCACGCACCTGCTTCTGCCCGCATTTTCAAAGGAGCTGGGCTTTGAGCCTGTGCGCACGGTCATTCTTTCCGCAGCTTCTCTCGAACAAGCAAAAACGCTTTTCTCCGCTCCGTCGCTTAAATCCATTGAAAAGTTCTTTTCTTTACCGGAGTTTTCTCTTTCCGATAAACAAAAAAAGACGGCGCTTTCCGTCTTCTCAAGGCGCCTTTTGCCGGTGCTTGATGCTATGACGTATATTCATAAAAATTACTCGCAGAAAATCACCGGCGAAAGTCTTGCAAAAGCAAGCAGGCTTTGCCGCACAAATCTTTTCACGCTTTTTAAAAGATATCTTGACGTATCACCACTGACCTATCTTGTTATGATACGGGTTGTACGCGCACAGTTTGCACTCACGCACACACAATATTCTCTGCAGTATATATCCGATATGTGTGGCTTCGCAAACTGCTCACATATGAGCAAATGCTACAGACAGTATAAAGGCTTTTTGCCGAGAGAAGACAGAGCAAAGATGAAAAAATACCGCAAAAAATACCCC
>JAFQVE010000630.1 GCA_017408185.1 Oscillospiraceae bacterium
GGCATTATCTTTTCTACAATTCCGTTCCCGTCGATAATGAACGTGGTACGAACAACACCGAAGCTAACCTTTCCGTACAGCTTCTTTTCCTGCCACACACCGTATGCCCCTATCGCTTCGAGATTTGGGTCGGAAAGCAAAACGAAGGGGAGATTATATTTTTCAGCAAATTTAACGTGAGATGCGATACCGTCACGGCTGATTCCTATAACCTCTACTCCTCTTTTTTGAAACTCCTCGTATGCTCCCGCGAAGGCACATGCCTGTCTTGTGCATCCAGGGGTGTTATCCTTGGGATAAAAATACAGAACAACTCTTTTGCCGATAAAGTCCGACAAGCTTACGTCATTTCCGTTTTTATCTTTAAGGGTAAATCCCGGTGCGCGATCACCTATATTCAGCATCTTCTTTCTCCTGTCTTTCGTAATATTAAAGCATTCGCCATTTAAAAATATTTTACCACAAATCCGAGAAAAATTCAAGGAGATATTCTTTGTTTACTGCATATCAATTTTTGAGATGTAGAGGGACAGAGAAAGCGGCAAGCATTTCTGCTCACCGCTTATGGATTGAGTCTGTGCGTACATTGTGACCGTACTCCCTGTGAGCCAAAAGCTTAATGCTTTTGCGCTACGCGCTATGTTGCGATAAATCGCAACGCTCACGGAGCAATCGGCACTCGCGTCCTTGAAAGCAAGCTTTCAGATACTCTTCGTTTGATTATCCGCAGGCTCTTTTTATTTAGTTGTTGATTCGGTTATTCCGTTACAGTGCATTCGTCGCACTCGCCGGTGTGGGTCAAAGTGATGCTCTTGAATTCGTTTTCAAACTTGAACTTCCAAGTGTTATTCGTCAAATCCGGCGCATGCACATTGCTTTCGTTCATTTGTCCGCAGTTGAGAATCAAATCACAACCGCCTACTTTTTCTCCGACGTCAGCAAACATAACTCCGCCCGTCTCATTTATTTCTGTAAGTACAGAACCAAATGTGATTGTTCGTAAGTATGGTGTATCATAAAAAGCTCGATCTGCTAATTTCGTTACTTTGGGAAGTGTTACGCTATTAAGAGCATACGTACTACAAAATTCCATGTATGCCAAAGATGTAACATCAGGAAGAATCAAATCTATTGTGCCACAATAGGGACTATCAGGGTCTCCGTTTGTCGTGCTTCCGGAAGATCCCAAGAAGAAAATTGCAGCAGATACAGCAGGAAGATCACTTCCAAGCAAATTATACATAGCCGGATTGCTGCCCGTTACGATAATCGTGGTAATTCCGTTATCCACGTAAGCTTTGAGCTGATCCATCAAGGCATTGATATCTTCTTCGGTAGCTGTGGTTTTGCCGCCCAAAGTACCGTCTATAATAGGTCTTGCATCCAGCGCATAGTTTATGCCCGATTTTGTGCCATCGGGATGCTTCTCAGCGGTGAAGGTGTATTCTTCAAGAGTTACTTCGCCCTGCTTCACACTTACCGTTGCTCCCTCTGCGAAAGTACCGTAAAGGTAAGTATTTCCGTTTTCATCGGCGGTAAGAGTGTACGCATCGGTCGCCGCTTCGGTTGCACCTGCAGGAGTGAAGCCTGTTGTGTTAACCGTCAAGGTCTGACCGGGTAATGCGGAAATACGCAGGCGGCTGTAATTACGGGTTACGCCCTTAAAGCTGATATTGAGTGTTCCATCCGTGATACTGCAAGCTGCCGAGATATACTCCGTCATTCCAAGCTGCAAACCGTCCTTCAACTGCATATTACCGTCCACTACCTCATAGCACGGTGCATATATTGCGCTAACGGTAGGTATTTCAC
>JAFQVE010000079.1 GCA_017408185.1 Oscillospiraceae bacterium
GAGGCGATATATGTTTTCGGTGACGATTATGACACGAAGGACGGAACGTGCGTGCGCGATTACATCCACGTTACGGACTTATCCGATGCTCATATTCTTGCCGTTGAGTATCTTGAAAACGGGGGAAAAAGCGATATCTTCAACCTTGGCAACGGCGTGGGCTTTACCGTGCGCGAGGTTATAGAGAGTGCCCGCCGCGTTACGGGGCATCCGATACCGGAGATTGTTTCCCCGCGTCGCGCGGGAGATCCGGCACGGCTTATCGCATCAAGCGACAAGGCACGCAGTATTCTCGGGTGGAACCCGAAGCACGCCGACCTTGATGAGATTGTCGGCTCTGCGTGGAACTGGCACAAAACGCATCCGGAGGGATATAATAACGCCTGAACAGAGTTCAGGCAATGAGAAATGAGGAATTGGAGATTAATGAGTGTATATTCTGATATAAATGCGCTGGTTTTATATGCCATGGAGCGGGAGCTTATTTCACCGCTTGATGAAACGTATATAAAAAATCAACTGATTGATATTCTCGGGCTTTCGGAATTTAAAGAAGCGGAAGCGGCGGAAAAAGAGCTTGAAGAAATTCTTACCTCGCTGTGTGATTATGCCGCAAGCAAAGGGATAATAGAGGATACGCAGACCGAGCGCGACCTTTTCGACACGCGCATAATGGGCGTGCTCACGCCGCGGCCGTCGGAGGTTGTTTCAAAGTTCTGCGAGATGTATCTTGAAAGCCCGGAGTGCGCGACCGACTGGTATTATAATTTTTCTCAGGATACCGATTATATCCGGCGTTACAGAATAGCGCGGGATATGAAGTGGACAGCGGAGACAGAGTATGGCACGCTTGACATAACGATAAACCTTGCAAAGCCGGAAAAGGACCCGCGCGCCATTGCCGCGGCAAAAAATGCGCCCAAAGCCGGATATCCCGCGTGTGCGCTGTGTGCAGAGAGCGAGGGCTATGCCGGAAGGCTTGATTTTCCCGCAAGGCAGAACCACAGGATCGTGCCGATAGAGGTAAACGGCGAGCTTTGGAAGTTTCAGTATTCACCGTATGTTTACTATAACGAGCATTGCATTGCGCTGAATTCTGCCCACGTTCCGATGAAGATTGACGATGCGGTTTTTCCGAAGCTTCTGTCCTTTATTGATGTTTTCCCGCATTATTTCATCGGCTCAAATGCGGATCTCCCGATTGTCGGAGGTTCAATCCTTTCCCACGAGCATTTTCAGGGTGGACGCTATACCTTTGCGATGGAGCGCGCACCCGTGGAAAAGGAGTACACCGTGCCGGGTTTTGAGGATGTAACGGTCGGGCGCGTGAAGTGGCCGATGTCGGTCATCCGCATTGCCTGCGCGGATAAAGAGAGACTCTCTGCTCTTGCCGCGCGCATACTCGGTGCGTGGCGTGAATATACTGACGAAGAAGCATATATTTTTGCGTATACGGATAATGTTCCGCACAATACAATAACGCCGATTGCAAGGCGGCGCGGTGAGATGTATGAGCTTGATCTCGTTTTGCGTAATAACATCACAAACGACGAGCATCCGCTCGGGGTTTATCACCCGCATAAAGAGCTTCACCATATAAAGCGCGAGAACATAGGGCTTATTGAGGTGATGGGGCTTGCCGTGCTTCCGTCACGCCTGAAAAAGGAGATTGGTCTTATGTGCGAGTATGCAAAGGCGGGGCGCGATTTCTCGGAGTGTGAAGAGATTGAAAAGCACGCCGCGTGGGCGCGGGAGATATTGCCGGAAAAGCCTGCGGATATGAGCTTCCTTGAATACTTCAAGCAGGAAATAGGCAAGGTTTTTGCCGAGGTTCTTGCGTGTGCGGGCGTGTTCTCGCGTGACGGTGCGGGAATGGCGGCGTTTGATAAGTTCATCGGCAATATATGAATGAAAAGAGAAAAGAATGCAAAGACATAAGCTGACACAGCGGATTATAATCGCCGTGCTGTTTTTTGCACTGGCGATATGCGGAATAACCATACGTTTAAGCAGTCGCGCACGGGAGCGTTTTCCCGTGCGCGGTGTTGACGTGTCCTCATATCAGGGATATATTGACTGGGATGAGATTGAAGAGAGCGATATTGACTTTGCGTTTATAAAGGCGACTGAGGGAAGCACCTTCCGTGACAAGATGTTTCGGGACAACATCGAAAACATTGCCGATACAGGGATTGCCGCAGGTGCGTATCATTTTATGAGCTTTGAAAGCAGCGGCGAGGCTCAGGCGGAGAATTTCATTTCAGTAGTGGATGCCGATAAAATAACGCTCCCGCCCGTTATTGACCTTGAGCTTTACGGGAAATATAACGACAAGCCGCCGGGTGCAGCATATGTGCGCGGTATACTTGATGTGATGGTTGAAAGATTGCATGAGGAATACGGAGTTTATCCGATTATCTATACCAACCGCCGCGCGTATTCGCTGTATGTTTCCGGAGAGTATCGCGACTGTGACATATGGCTGTGTGACCTTGTGAAGGAGCCGGCTTTGCCCGATGGGCGAGAGTGGATGTTCTGGCAGTATTCGCACACGGAAATCCTTCCCGGATATGACGGTGAGGAAGAGCACATAGATATGAATATCTTCAATGGCTCCCGCTCGGAGTTCCGGAGATATATAAAACGGAAATAAGAGCGGGGCGTTATAAAATACCGGTGCACGTCAAAACTCGTTTAAAAAAGTTTTGGTTTTTCTTATAAACTGACTTGAAAAAGTTTTGGTTTTGGTGTATTATAAGTATAATGCGTATAAGGAGTTGTAATTATGCTGAAAAGAAAAATCAGACAAGTGCTGCTTGATTGGAAGAATACACCGAACCGAAGTCCGTTAATTATCAAGGGGTGCCGCCAATGCGGCAAGACCTATTCGGTGCGTGCGTTTGCGAAGGAGCATTACAAGCACGAGGTGTATTTGAATTTTTTCAAAAATCCCGATTATATATCCATATTTGAAGGCTCGCTTGAGATAGATAACCTGATTATTATGATGTCGGCGCTTCTCGGCCCGGATGTTGTTTTTGAGCCGGGCAACACCGTTATTATTCTTGATGAAATACAGGATTGTCCAGAAGCAAGAACAGCTCTTAAGTTTTTCAAAGAGGATGGTCGCTTTGATGTTATAGGAACAGGCTCATTGCTTGGTGTTAAGGGGTACGGAAAACAACCGAAGTCTATTCCTGTAGGTTCTGAAACCCTGATTGAAATGCATCCGCTTGATTTTGAGGAATTTTTGTGGGCGAATGGAATAACACCGCAGATTATTGATAAGTTGAAGGAATATCTGAACAGTGAAAGACCTGTTCCGGAAGCACTGCACAAGAAGATGCAGCAGCTTTTGTTGCAATATACAGTTGTTGGCGGTATGCCCGAGGTAGTTAAGACTTTCGTTACCACCAAGCAAATGAACAGTGTACTGGCTCTGCAACGGGATATTGTCCATTCATATGAGGATGATATGGTTAAGTATGCCGACGATGCGGATAAGCCGTTGATCAAAGAATGCTTCCAATCCATACCGAAGCAGCTGAGTAAGGAAAATAAAAAATTCCAATACTCTGTTGTTAAAAAGGGAGGCACGGCTTCCAAATTCAAGGGGAGCTTGCAATGGATTGAAGATGCGGGCATCGTTTCCCGTTGCTACAATCTTGATTTGCCGGAATTACCTCTTGCCGGTAACGCCATTAATGAGATATTCAAGGTGTATATGAAAGATACGGGATTGTTTGTCAGTATGCTTGAGGACGGTACCCAATACGATATTTTGCAAGGAAATTTGTTCGGCTACAAGGGCGCTATTTTCGAAAATCTTATGGCAGATATTTTTGCCAAGATGGGACGCAAGCTTTATTATTACCATAAGGATTCGGGACTTGAGATTGATTTTGTAACAAGATATAAGGGCGGGGCGACCTTGATTGAAGTTAAGGCGACCACGGGTAATGCAAAGAGCGTAAAAACAATTCTCGCCCATCCCGAAAAGTATCATGTAAGCGGCGCAATCAAGCTCGGCGGGTATAACATCGGCAGAAAGGACAGAATGCTCACGATTCCGTTGTATATGGGTTTTTTGCTTACAGAATATTGATAATGAAAAACGGTCTGTCGATAGGAAATGGCATAGAATTTCGGTTATAAAGTAATCGTGCAATGGGTGGAGTTAATATCTCCACTCATTGCACGATTAGTATTTTACGGTTTTTAGTTAAGCTGTAATCCGCTTGATAAACACCGAAAGACGTTTGTAAAGCAAAACAGTTACGGTGCTCACGGCAAGCGTTTTTATTGCGTTGAATGCCGTTACA
>JAFQVE010000631.1 GCA_017408185.1 Oscillospiraceae bacterium
AAAAAGCCGGACAGACCTGTTGCAATAGACAGCTTTATGAAAAAGCCGATAGAGGCTGTTTGCGAGTTCTGTATATCAAAGATAAAGCTCGTCGGAGCTGATGGAAAGTGGAATGGCAATGTCTAATATAGTCGGAATAGGCGCAAATGTATATGATACGCTGATAACCTTGCCTGAATATCCCGCTGAGGATACAAAGATGCGCGCAAGCGGCATAAAGGTAAGCGGCGGAGGTCCGTGCGCAACGGGACTTGTTGCCGCATCAAAGCTTGGCGAGAGTGCAGTCTACATCGGAAATCTATCAGACGATGCGGCAGGAGAGTTTTTAATTTCTGATTTTGAAAGATACAATGTGGCAACAAGCCTTACAGAAATGATAAGCGGATATCGTTCATTCTCGTCATATATCTGGCTTGCGGAGAATTCTGCAACAAGAACTTGTGTTTTTGATAAGGGCAATGTGCCGAAACTCGCGCTTTCGGATAAGCAAAAAGAGGCAATAAGAAAAGCCGAAATCCTTATGGTTGACGGAAATGAAATGGAAGCAGCAATTGAGGGTGCGCTCATTGCAAGGCAAAACGGCACAAAGGTACTCTACGATGCCGGAGGACTGTATGACGGGGTGGAACAGCTTCTTCCGCTTGCAGATATCCTCATTCCGTCAGAGGAGTTTGCACTCGGACATACACAAGCGGAAAATACCGAGGATGCGGCACAGATACTTTATGAAAAGTACAGTCCGGAAGTTGTTGTTATAACGCAGGGGAAGAACGGCGGAATAATGTATGACGGTGAGAAAATCATAAAATACTCCGCATTCCTCGTACACGCGATAGACTCAAACGGCTCGGGTGATGTTTTCCACGGTGCATTCGCTTTTGCACTGTGCCGTGGATATGACTTTTACAAGGCGTGCGTTTTTTCAAGCGCCGTGTCGGCACTTAAATGTACAAAGCTCGGTTCCCGTGAGGGTGTTCCGATGCTCTCGGAAACAATAGAATTTTTAAAGGAGCGTGGATATAATGAATTTCAAGAGAACATGGAATAAAAAGTTTGGTAAGTCTGAAATCTATAAAAAAGAAAACAGCGCTTGCCAAAAGGTTGAGATTGATATGCTCCGCCTTGCTGACGGAGATGTGAAAGCATACCGCGAGGAAAACAAGGAATATGCTCTTGTCATTCTTGGCGGTAAGTGCACAGTAAAAGGTGAAGCTTTTGCTTTTGAAAGCATCGGAAAGAGAGAAGATGTTTTCGGCGGTGCGGCAACGTGCGTATACGTTCCTGCAAACAAGCCGTTTACGGTAACAGGTGTCGGCGAAGTTCAGATAGCAGTTTGCAAATCACCGTCGGATAAGGACTTTAAGCCCGTGCTTATCAACCCCGAGGATGTTGTGATAAAGAACCTCGGCAAACCCGGATGGGAGCGTGAGGCGCACTTCATCCTCGATGAGCGTACAGATTCCAATATGCTCTATATCGGCGAAGCGTTTGTCAAGGGCGGTCAGTGGGCAAGCTATCCGCCGCATAAGCATGATGACGATAATATGCCGATTGAAGCAGAAACAGAAGAAATTTACTATTATGAGTTCAAAAAGCCGCAGGGCTTTGGTATTCAGAAGGTCTATACAATGGAAGGGGATATCGACGAAACCTACACCGTAAAGACAGGCGATTTCGTTGAAATTCCGCGTGGATATCATCCGTTCCATGCCGCCCCGGGATATGATAACTATTATCTCTGGATTATGGCGGGCAAGGACCGCGGCTTCTATATGACAGCAGACGAAGACCACAAGTGGCTCAATGCATAGTATGAAATACTTACTCGGAATAGATTTTGGCGGCGGTGCGTCAAAGGCAACGCTTCTTTGTGAGAACGGAGAGATTGTTGCCGCAAGTACAACCGAATATCCTACGCATTATCCAAAGCCCGGATATGCAGAGCAAAACCCCGATGACTGGGTGAAAGCAACTTGTGAAAACATTTCAAACGTTCTTGCAAAAAGCAAAATAAATCCTTCAGACATTGCATGCATATCCCTTGATGCGGCAACGCATACTGCAGTAATATTGGATGATGATTTCAATGTTATCCGTCCTGCAATTTACTGGACAGACACAAGAAGCACCGCTGAGGTCGCATATCTGAAAGAGAATTTCGGGGAAATAATTGAGTGCGAGGTTCTCCACAAGCCCGACACCATATGGTCGCTTCCGGAGCTTATGTGGATAAAGAACAACGAGCCGGAAAATTGGGCAAGGGTGCGGAAAATCCTCTTCGCAAAGGACTATGTCCGCCACCAACTTACCGGCGATTATGTAACCGATTATATCGAAGCTGAAGGCTCTATGATGTTTGATATAAACACAATGCGGTGGAGTGAAACGCTCTGCGGTGTGCTTGGTATCTCAACCGATATGATGCCGGAGATTGTAAAGCCGACGGATAAGGTAGGATATATAACCAAAGAAGCGGCAACGCTTACCGGACTTTCGGAGGGCACCCCCGTTATCTGCGGAACAACAGATACGGTTATGGAGGTTTTTGCCTCGGGTGCAGTCGCAAAAGGGCAGATGACATTAAAGCTTGCAACAGCAGGCAGAATATGTGTTATAACTGATAAACCATATCCTGATCTAAACCTCATAAACTATTCCCACATCATAGACGGACTTTTCTATCCGGGAACTGCAACAAAATCCTGCGCCGCATCATACCGCTGGTTCCGTGATACCTTCGGCGATGATTACAAAACGCTTGATGAGCTTTCAGAGAGCGTGCCTGTTGGAAGCGAGGGGCTTGTGTTCCATCCATATTTAAACGGCGAGCTTACGCCGTATGCAAACCCGAAGCTCTGTGCGGATTTTGTTGGCGTGCGAGCATCGCACACCAAAGCGCATTTTACACGCGCAGTGCTCGAAGGTGTGACGATGAGTATGCTCGACTGTATGGAAGCTCTTGAGAGCCTGAATATACTGCACAATGACAGCGCTGTTATCATTGGTGGCGGTGGAAAAAGCCCTCTGTGGAGGCAGATGGTCTCCGATGCACTGGGGGTAAGACTTGTTGAGATGAAATATGCAGATTCTTCCCTTGGCAGTGCAATGCTTGCGGGTGTAGCAAACGGAATATTCGAAAGTTTTGAGAAAGCGGTTAATACCTGCAACAAGGCGATTTCAGAAACTCTTCCGAATGAGGAAAACACGATTAAATATAAAAAGCTTTTCAAAAAGTATAAAGCAATTCAGAAGGCTTTAGAGCCGATATATAACGGAGAGTATGTATGAAAGTTCTTGTTTGCGTAAAGGTATCAAATGGAGAGATAAACCCGTTTGACGAATCCGCGCTTGAATGGGCGCTTCGGATATCCGATGATGTAACCATGCTCTCAATGGGACCGGAAAGTACAAAGGAAGTTTTAAAGCCGCTCACGCGCCTTGGTGCAAAGGTAACGCTTTTAAGCGATTCGCTCTTCGCGGGATCAGATACTCTTGCAACTGCGTATATTCTTTCTGTTGCCGCAAAAAAGCTTGGCTATGACCTTATCCTCTGCGGAAAGCAGAGTATTGACGGCGATACGGCACAGGTCGGACCGATGCTTTCGGAGTTTTTAAAATGCAATCTCATAACCAACGCGCTTGACGTAGCGGTTAATGAAGAATATGTAAAGTGCAATACAAGGCTTGCGAAGGAAGATGCGAAGCTTCCCGCACTTGTTACTCTTGAGAGAAGCGCAGTTTTAAGATTTCCAAGCATATTTTCAATGGTATGTGAGGTTGATATACTTAACAACGCACATCTTGACTGTGACATATCGCGCTCTGGACTTTCAGGCTCACCGACAAGGGTTATTCAGTCTTTTACATACGAAAAGGGTAAAAGAAAATGCAAGTTCATCTCGAAAAATGAGCTAAAACCACTTGTTGACAAGCTGTTAAAAGAAAGAAGTCATCGCGAAGTAAATGTCGAGGAAAAAGCAAAGCTCTCCTCCGTCTGGGCGGTGGGAGAAGAGGTTTTTGAAAAGGCTTCTGAAATAGCCGATGAAGTTATCCCTATTGAAAAAACGGATGCGGAAACGATTGCAGAGCGGGCAAAGAAAGAAAACCCGTCCGTTATCCTGTGGAATGCTGACTCCTGGGGGCGCAAAACAGCACCGAGGGTTGCGGCAATGCTGAACACCGGACTGTGTGCCGACTGTACCGAGCTTGAAGCTGACGGGGGTAACCTTATTATGTACCGTCCGGCAAAGGGCGGGAGCATATATGCAAAGATAAAGTGCCTTAAAAATCCGCAGATGGCAACGGTCAGAACAAAGCAGGAAAGCGGAGAGGTAATCGTCTCTGTAGGTAAGGGAGCATCTGAAAGCCTTGATAAAGCAGAAAGGCTTGCAAAAGAGCTTGGTGCCGAAATGTGTGCCTCTCGCGGACTTGTCGATATGGGACGCGCTGATTATGCAAGGCAGGTCGGTCTTACCGGTAAAACCGTCAGCCCGAGGATATACATAGCAATCGGAATATCCGGCGCGGTGCAGCACACCTGCGCAATAGAGGGGGTTGACACGGTTATAGCAATAAATCCCGATAAGGACGCGCGAATATTTGAATACGCAGACTACGGGATTTTAGAAGAATTCTGAGCGCAAGCAATAATAAGCCTTGACTGGCGATTATATAGATAGCTTTCCAAAAAACAATTAAAAAATGGGAGGAAAACAAAATGAAAAGATTATTGGCAACGATTATTACCCTCGCAATGGTTTTATCCCTTGTCCCGGCAGCTTTTGCCGCAGACCTTGAAGCGAAAACGTATACGCTTGACAACAGCGTTATAGGTGGTCAAAGTGCGAAACTTTCCACAGTAACTGACTACGGAACAAGAGGATGGATGTTCTTTGGATATGACGGTGATGTTACTGAAAGTAGTACTAGTGGCAATAAACAAGTCGGATATGTTGCAGGCTCTACTTATGGACTTATGTTTAATAATAAAGACGCAGGCAGCGGTGCAGTAACCTTTGCATTGTCACTTGAGGCACCGTCAGAATCTGGCTTCTATATTCCATCAACAACATGGCAGCCTTACTCATCCAAAGATGCTGCATTGAATATGTATGTAGGAAAAGAAAGCACTGACTTGACGACGGTAGCGCAGTATACAACAAGCCAAAACTCGGTTATGTCTGCAACCGGAACCGATGGCAATAGTAAACAGACAGATTACGCAAGTAAGGCAGTATATACAACAAGCGCAGATAAGCTTGTTGTAGCATACGAAACAGAAAGCCAGAACTATAGATTCTATAATATAACCCTCAATCCCATTAATAATGCAAAACTTGAAATCACTGCAGATAAGGCGGTTGACGGAAAAATAGCATTCAGCACGACTGATACAGACAAAAACGCAGTAATAACAAGCACGAAGGTTTCGGGTACGGATGTTGACCCTATGGATATTGGCAACGGCTTTGTTGAGTATAAGAGCGACAACACTGCTGTCGCAACCGTAGATGCTAACGGCACAATCATAGCAGGAAACACAGCAGGTACTGCAAAAATATATGCACAGTCGACTGATGGCAAGGTTAAGTCAAACGAAATCACCGTAACTGTCAGCGAACCGCAGCCTGAAGAGAAAACATATACGCTTGACAACACTGTTATAGGTGGCTCAAGTGCGAAGCTTTCCACAGTTACTGACTACGGAACAAGAGGCTGGATGTTCTTTGGATATGACGGTGATGTTACTGAAAGTAATGCTAGTGGCAATAAACAGGTCGGATATGTTGCAAGCTCTGCTAATGGACTTATGTTTAATAATAGCAACGCTGGTACCGGTGCAGTAACCTTTGCGTTGTTACTTGAGACACCGGCTGGAAGAGGTTTTTATATTCCCTCAACAAACTGGACACCTGTCGATACGGGTGCCAAATTCGATATGTTTGTAGGCAAGAAAAGCGCTACGTCGAGTTCAGTATCAGATTATGTTGTTGAAAAAAACAAAGGTATGTCTGCAACGGGAAAGACCGGCTACACAGCACAGACAGATAGCGCAAAGGCAATATATACAACAAGTGCAGATGAGCTTGTTGTAGCATACAAAACAGAAAACAGTAACTATAGATTCCATAATATAAGCCTTACTCCGATTATGGTTCCCGAGCTTACAATCACGGCAGATAAGGCAGAACTTGATACAGCAGACAACAAAACCGCAACAATAAGCGCAACGGTTAAGGAAACGGGTTCCGAGACTTCTGTGGCTGTAGCTAACAATTTCATCACATATCACAGTGACAACAC
>JAFQVE010000632.1 GCA_017408185.1 Oscillospiraceae bacterium
AACACTCTGCCGTTTTCAAGCGCATGTATTCTTACGACAAGCGAAAACATAAACGGAAGTATGGCACCCGCAAAAAATGATGTTACAACCATAACAAGGTTCGTTTTCTCGTAGTTAAAAAGCCAAACGGCAAAAAAAGCCACTACCGCCGCAAAAATATATACAATCGCGTATTTTTCAAACATAGGTAGTGATACCCAAAAAGGTGATGCAGCCGCAAAAATGCACGATATGGCAGAAAGCGGAGCAAGCGTAACAATTTTGCTCTTCCATGTAAGTTCGAAGGCAGCGATGGCGCAAATTACCGAGACCGTTACCGTAAACCAGACCGGAGGCAAAAAATATACTACCGCAATAAAAACAGCAATTGCAGCTGTTGCAGTTATAATCCGTGTTCGCATATCAAACATTCCTTTCACACAAAGGAACGGCGTAAATATTATATTCCGCCGTATCTTCTGTTTCGCTTTTGAAATTCGATTATTGCACGGTCAAGCTCACGCTCGTCAAACTCCGGCCAAAGCTTATCCGTAAACACCATTTCGCTGTAAGCCAGCTGCCACAAAAGAAAATTTGAAAGCCGCTTTTCTCCACCTGGGCGAATAAGAAGATCAGGAGCCGGAGTTCCCGCTGAATAAAGATAAGAATCTATCATATCTTCGCTTATTTCCTCGGGCTTTATTTTATTTGCAGAAACATCACGCGCAATTTTCGAAACAGCTTCTTTTATCTCGTTTCTGGAGCCGTAATTAAGGCAGACGTTGACCTGCATTCCGGTCATATCGCGCGACTCTTTTTCCGACTCATCCATAAGCTTTTTGATGTGCTCGGAAAGTCCAGCACGCGAGCCCCAGAAGCAAAGCCGCAGATTTTTCTTACGCACCTCATCAATTGCTTCTATGATGTACTTTTCAAGAAGCGACATAATGGTGCTGACCTCATCGTCGGGGCGCTTCCAGTTTTCGGTGGAAAACGCATAAACGGTGAGGTATTTAATACCTATATCATTACAGTAAGTCGCTATTTTTCGGAAATTCTCACTTCCGACAGCATGCCCTGCCGTTCTCGGCATCCCGCGTCGCTTTGCCCAACGTCCGTTTCCGTCGAGAATTATTGCAATATGCTCAGGCAGAGCTGTGAAATCCACAGACTCTGCCGCTTGCTTCTTTTTAAAAATACCCATTGAATATCACTGCCTTAAATTTCGAGAAGCTCTTTTTCTTTCTTTTCGGTCATAACGTCAAGCTCCTTACAGCTCTTATCTGTGACCTTCTGAGTCTCGTCTTCCAAAATCTTAAGATCATCTTCCGTGATTTCGGATTTTTTCTTCATTGCCTTAAACTTATCAAGTGCATCACGACGGATGTTGCGAACCGCAACCTTGCCGTCTTCGCCGATTTTCTTAACCTGCTTAATGAGGTCGCGACGACGCTCTTCGGTAAGCTGCGGGAAAGCAAGGCGAATGCACTTGCCGTCATTAGCCGGGGTGATACCCAGGTCCGATGCAAGAATTGCCTTTTCAACAGCCTTGAGAACAGATGCATCCCACGGCTGAATCATAAGAGTTCTCGGTTCGGGAACAGATACAGAACCGAGCTGTGGGATAGGAGTCGGGGTTCCGTAATAGTCAACCGTAATCTTATCAAGAACTGCAGGATTCGCACGTCCTGCACGTACTGCCGCAAACTCTTCTGCGACAACGCCAATACTTTTTTGCATTCTCTCTTCAAATTCTTTTACTTCAGGTCTCATAACTTAAGCATCCTTTCTTACTACTGTACCAATTTTTTCACCGAGAATAACTCGTTTAATATTTTCACTGTCCTGCAGCGAGAAAACAATTATCGGGATATCGTTATCCATCGAAAGCGAGGTTGCCGTTGTATCCATAACATTGAGATGGCGGGCAAGAACCTCGTCGTATGTAAGCTCATCAAACTTAACAGCATCTGCATTCTTTTTCGGATCACTGTCATAAACGCCGTCAACGTTGGTAGCCTTCATAATCACCTCGGCATCCATTTCTGCCGCACGTAAAACAGCAGCTGTATCCGTTGAGAAGAATGGGTTGCCGGTTCCGCAACCGAAAATTACAACTCTTCCCTTTTCAAGGTGACGGATTGCACGGTTTCTGACATACGGTTCTGCAAGCGCACGCATTTCAATGGCTGTCTGCACACGCACAGGAACGCCGAGCTGTTCAAGAACATCCGCAACCGCAAGTGAATTGATGGTCGTTGCAAGCATACCCATATGGTCGGCGCGAGTCCTGTCCATATGCCCGCCTCCGTCCTTCACGCCGCGCCAGAAGTTTCCGCCGCCGACGACGATGCCAACCTGCACACCAAGGTCAACGCATTCCTTAACCGTGGCACACACGGAATTTATTACCTGAAAATCAAGCCCTGTTTTTTTCTGTCCTGCAAGCGCCTCTCCGCTGAGCTTAAGCAAGATGCGCTTATATTTTACATTACTCAAAATTTGTCCCTCCCGATAAAAAATACTCTCTATATATAATAATATTTTTTTGCCGAAATGTCCAGTTTAATTTTCATATATTTTAAATTTATTTTCTATTTCTCATATAATGGAACATATACTGTTGCGCCAAACCCGCTAAATTGCCGAATCTTGAGTAATCAAACTTCCCTTCGCCGAAGAAAAATTTAATTGCTTTCTTCATCCACACATCCACCGGAAAGGC
>JAFQVE010000080.1 GCA_017408185.1 Oscillospiraceae bacterium
ATTTGAAAATCCGAGAGCTTATTACAACAGCTACTACGATCACAAGTATAATGAATACGCAAGAGAACCCGAACCTGTTACCCCCGAAACGGTTCTTCAGTGGAAGAGACTTTGCGAGGTGGAAATGGCAAAGCGCGGCTTGCAGTTCCATGATATGGGACACGGCTGGACAGCGGAGCCCTTCGGAATTAACAGTGATGCGGGCTGGAAGAAGAGCGATGTTGAGCTTTCAGAAGAAACAAAGCAGTACCTTGCCATGGTAAACGGCAAGAGAGAGCTTTGGGGCGGTGTTCCTCTCAATACAGAGGTTTGTATGTCCAATCCCGAGGTTCGTGCAAAAATGGTAAAATATATTGCCGATTACGCACAGCTTGCAACGAATGTTGATTTCCTTCATGTATGGCTTTCCGACGGCTCTCACAACCATTGCGAATGTGATGAATGCCGCAAGATGATACCCTCCGATTGGTACATGATGCTCATGAATGAGATAGACGAGGAACTGACAGCAAGAGGACTCAACACAAGAATAGTATTTATCTGCTACACCGATACCACATGGGCGCCCGAAAAGGTACAGCTTAAGAATCCCGACAGATTCTCCCTCCTTCTCGCCGCTATCACCCGTTCATATACAGAGCCTGTTGATCCCGAGCTTGATGTAAGCAAGGTTGAATTACCCAAGTTTGATCTCAATAAGAGCCAATTCCCCGGAACGGTGAATGAATACGTTGCTCACGCCGACCGCTGGATGAAGCATTGCGGAGTAAAGACATTCGTTTACGAATACCATTATTGGTGGCCTCAGTACAGAGATCTCGGTCTCATGGATTCCGTAAAGCTTTTGTATGATGATATAAGAGGCTACAAGGCTCACGACTGCGACGGTCTCGTTGAAGACGGCTCCCAGAGAAGCTTCTTCCCCAACGGCTTCAGCTATTATGTGTACGGAAACACTCTTTTTGATAACTCCGTTGACTTTGAAGAGCTTAAGAAGGATTACTTCTCCAACGCTTACGGAAGCGGATGGGAAAAGGTTCTTGAAATGTTTGAAAATATTTCCAAGGCTGTTGACTTCAAATATTTCCACGGTAAGCTTTCCTCAGACAGATCGAAGGGCATTTTCTATAACCCCGAGCTTGTTCCTTCCCTCAAGAAGATAATTTCCATTCTCGACGAAAACGAAGCGATGATAAAAGAGCATAAGAATATGCCTTACCGCGCACAGACCGTTTCCTACAGAATGCTTATCAGATATCTCTACTATTGCCGTTCCATCGTAAAGGCGTTCATTCTCGAAGCAAGCGGACTTGTTGAGGAAGCAAGAAACGAATATATCGAGTTTATTAAGGATTTCGGTAAATATGAGCTTGAATTGGAGCTTTGCTACGACCAGTACAATGCACATGGCTCGTGGGGAAGAATATTCGGCCACGCGTTTTAAATACATTTTCTGATAAGATTTTCCGATTAGATTGGTTCTGATAAGGAAGTTATTATCCCATAGGGCGTGGGCTTGCTCCCGCAGCTATACAAATATCGGCAGAGATATTGTTTTCTCTGCCGATTTTTTTTTGTTATACGAAAACCACCCGCTAAGCGGGTGGTTCCAAAGAGGCTTATGCCGTTGAACAAAAACACCTTC
>JAFQVE010000633.1 GCA_017408185.1 Oscillospiraceae bacterium
AGCGGTAGGACAAAGTTTAAGTATTCCGCTTTCGGTTGCAGAGGACAGTTCCCCCGTCTTTGAACCTGTAGCAAACGCAAGCACATCTGCGCGTAGCTCAATAACAATTCCAATTAAGGTAGAAAGTCCCGTCGGAAAGGATATCACGCTTATCGGAACAACACTTCCGCGAGGAATGACGCTGAATGCGGAACAAATGACAGTAACATGGAAACCGGATGACAGCCAGGTGGGTGAGAACCATGTCGCAATCACAGCCGATGACGGGACGCTCTCATCGACTCTGCACTTTATGGTAACTGTTTATGGTGCAACTACCGGTGCCGCAAAAAAAGAAGAAAACGAAGGCTCAGAAGGCAGTGAATCAGCCACCGGCGGCGGTGGTGGAGGAGGCGGTGGTGACACCGCGGCTCCGGAAGACACAAACGACACTGATGAAACCGATGATGCAGAAAGCGGCGAGAATTCACCCGACGCGTCGGGTGAAACGGAGTATCTCCGTTTCACAGACCTTGGTAACTACGCATGGGCGGCTGAGTCCATAAACAGCCTTGCAGACGATGGAATAATCAAGGGGACAACAGAAAATACCTACTCCCCTGCCCTGAACATCACCCGTGCTGATTTTGCACTGCTTCTCGTCCGCGCATTCAACCTTGAGAGTGAGAGCACAGAGAACTTCGATGACGTTGATGCTTCTGATTATTTTGCAAGTGAGCTTGCAATAGCGCGCAATACCGGCATTATAAGCGGCATCGGCGACAACAAGTATGCTCCGCGCAACACCATCACACGTCAGGATATGATGGTAATAGTCTATCGTGCACTGGAAAACCTTGGTGTTGAACTCGCAACAGGCGAGGTCGATTATCCGGACTTTGATAAGGTTGCACCTTATGCCCAGGATGCAGTTAAGGCACTTGTAACAAGCGCTTTTGTCAACGGCAAGAATAATATGATTGCTCCGACTGACTATACAACACGTGCAGAAGTAGCAGTGCTTCTCAAGAGAATTTTAGAGTACACAAAACAGTAATGTAACGGGCGGATGCCCTCATCCGCCCACAATAGAAAAATAAGGAGAATTAACAGTATGAAAAGGATCATTACATTATCTTTGGCGCTTATAATGATTTTCGCACTCGCAAGCTGCACCGGCACACAGTCCGGTGGTGTAGCAGACACCGATCCCCTCACAAAGGATGACGTTATTTCCCTGCTTATTCCGTCATCTGCAAGCTGGCCCATCAATGAGAACATGAAGCTTTTTGAGTATATGGCAGAGGGTTCCGGGGCAACACTTGATGTTACGCCTATCCCTGCAACAGATGCTGTTACAAAGTATCCGCTTTTGTTTGCGGCGCGCGAAGAGTTGCCTGATATTATAGCGTTCCAGGTTGTAAAAGAGGCTCTTCCGTATGCGGGAGCAGGACTTGTAGCACTTGATGATATGGCGGAATATATGCCGAATTATAACGCATGGCTCGCGTCTCTTTCTGAAGACCAGTATGCCGTTTCGGTTAATAACCGTATAGCATCCGACGGAAAGGTATATTATACACCGGGTACCGGACGTGAGGGAACTGCCCGTATGTATGCATGGCTCTACCGCGAGGATATTTTCAAAAAGCACGGGCTTACAGCACCGACTACGTATGATGAGCTTTATGAGGTCTGCAAGAAGCTCAAGGAGATATATCCGAATGCTTATCCCTTCTGTTTGCGCCAGGGCTTTAGCTTTGTAAATGCCGCCGGTTCTTCATTTGATAAGTGGTGGGAGACAACTGAGTATTACGATTTCGATGACGAAGAATGGCGTTGGGGTGCAACGGAGGAT
>JAFQVE010000634.1 GCA_017408185.1 Oscillospiraceae bacterium
ACAAGAAGCGTATTTCCGCTGTTCATATGCGCAAGAAGTGTTATCTTTGTCTTGCTTCCTACATAAAGCCCGTCAGAGAATGTTGTAAGCTCTGCGCTCTTCATCCCGCTGTTATCCGTTACGCTTACCGTAAATGTCGCCTTTGACATATCTGTACCGTATCTTACGGTTGCTGTTATATTTGCTACACCTTCATACACACCGGTAATAAGTCCCGTCTCCGAAACGCTCGCGATATGTGGCTGTTCGGAGGCATATTCCACTGAAATTTCATCGCCCGGAATTTCTGTTCCGTCAAGAAGATATGCCCGTACAGATGTCTGAAGATTCTTCCCGACATCAACACCGTTATTTTCGGCAACGAGCTCCACGCGTTTCATTCCCGCTACGCCATCGAGAGTGAGTGATCTGATTGTTGTATATGATTTCGTCTTAGCCTTGAATATAACCGCATATTCGCCGGCGGCAGGAATATTCACTTCACCTATCCATGAATCCGCAAGCGTAAGGTCGGAAACAGTCGGGTCAAGCGTATTTATTGTTCCTACATAATAATCTGCCGTAAGATATTCTCCGGCATTTTCCGGCGAAACATCTGCCGGAATTATATACACATCGGAAGGACCTTCGCTATTGAAATACTTTATATACTCCATATGTACGGCATATCTTCCGCGCTCAGGAATCATAATTCTGAAGCCGGTCCAGCCGCCCGCATTTCTATACATACGCATTCTTCCGCTCGGTGCAGCTTCTTGTGCATAGCAGTAAGCGGCATTGTATTTATTCTCTGTTGTTCCGTACCATGCATAGTTATTGTCGGTGTGTTCATACTTTATGTTTCGGACATCATTGGCTTTCGGCTCAGTTTGTCCTTCATCAATAATCGTCTGGACGAAATCCGAGCTTTTCTTGTTGAACATATATTTTCTTGCCGCGTTGCTGTACGGAAGCGTTTCCTCTCCGGTAAGCGTTTTAACTGTTTCTGCTGTGTATGTTTTTCCGTCATAAACTATAGAGGCAGTAACCTTAACATCACCTGCACCGAGACCTGTGAACTTTCCTGTTTCATTATTGATTTTGAGAAGTGTTTCATCCGACGAGGTATATGTAATCGCCGCATTTGATCCGTCAACGATATTACCGTCGGACAAATAAAGTGATACACTCGGCTTTAATGTCGCTGAGATTTTAAAATCGACATAGCTGACAGCACGAGCATCTCCGCCGTTGAAAATAAGGTTTGCAGGGCGAACCGTTCCGCCGCCTTCCTTGGTGCATACCCACACAACGATTAGATCACCCGCAGCTTCGGCGTTGTAACCGAGCTTGTATTCGCATAACGTTTTATCCGCAACGCCGTTTGCCGTATCTAAAAAGTCAAGACCTTTAATAATCGGTTCGGCATCTTGTACAGCTTCCGCTATATCTTCCTTTTTTGTGTCTCCCGGAAGAAGATACATATCCGCAACCGTACCCCCGGTACGCGCAAGATAAGATAATGTTACATCATAAAAGCCCTTTGCAGGAAGGTTTATTTTATATGCACCGTACTCACCTTTGTTTAGGAACATATTTGCCACACTTGAATTCCAGTTCGGAGCAGAAGTTTCATTCCATGTGCCGTTATAATCATACCACTCAACCCTTCCGCCGGTGCTCTGATAATCAAGTTCCTCGGGCGTTACAAAGGTTCCGCCCGCATAGCCGCCGTTTTCAACACGTGTGGGAAATGTTGCATAGAATCCGGAATACTCAAGATTGCTTACCTTTATCTCATTCTCTGCAATAATGAGGTCTCCGCTTTTTGTGTATACCTTTGCAGTTCCCTCGCCCGCGGCAGTGACGGTGTTGCCGGAAACTGTTGCTACATTTGTATCCGAGCTTTCATATGTAAGCGATGTAATATCATCTGCACTTCCTGCACTTAAATCACTCATTGTAACAGACGTTGTTGTTATCGTTGTACTCTCTCCGCTTGCGAGATTGAGCGTTGCTTTTGCAAGCGAGGACTCTGCATTTATCGGAGCTTTGCCATCTCCCTTTCCATCTAAAATGAGGTTTGCAGGACGGAGGGAACCTGCTTCTTTTGCTTTCCAGACGACTATGTATTCGCCCGCTTTATCGGCAGTCCACATAAAAGCTTCAGCTTCATGGAATGTGGTAGTTGTTTCATCTTGGCTCGTTCCAAAGTCTACCGTCACTTTCGGCATTGCTGAAGAAAGCGTCGTTTCTATGCCATCCTTAGCACTTATCGGGAGAATATACATTTCTCCCTCTGCTCCGCCGTTTCTCGTTCTGTATTGAACAGTTACGTCATATTTTCCTGCTTTCGGAACGCGGATTTTGTATGCACCGTACTGCCCTGCCGCTCCCGCAGTAAGAGAAAGAACGCCTTTGTTCCAGCCCGCAGCCTTTGTCGTTTGTGAAAGCCACTCCACACGCCCCGAGCTATTTCCGTATGTTATTTCATCAGCCGGATTTCCGCTTCCCGGATAATTGTTTGTCGTCTGCTTTGTGCCGGCTAAAGCTGTCGGATATTCTATCTTTATTCCTGCGTACGCAACCTCGTCTGCTGCAAAAACAACTGTTGCCGGTATGAACGATACCATCATCGAC
>JAFQVE010000635.1 GCA_017408185.1 Oscillospiraceae bacterium
CTGATGCCCTGTCTCAATGAAGAAAAAACGATTGCGTTTTGTATAAATGAAGCGAAGGATTACATTCTGAAAACGAAAATCAGTGCTGAAATACTGATTGCCGACAACGAAAGCACCGATGCTTCTGCAGCAATAGCGAAAGATCTCGGCGCGAGAGTTATAAGTGTTCCGGTGCGCGGGTACGGCGCGGCAATCCGTGCGGGAATAGCGGCGGCACAGGGGAAATATATAATTATGGGAGACTGCGACGGAAGCTATGATTTTAAGAATCTTGATGCCTTTGTCGGAAAGCTTCGCGAGGGATATCAGCTCGTTATGGGAAACCGATTCCGAGGCGGAATTGAGCGCGGCGCAATGCCCTTCCTGCATAAAATCGGAGTTCCCGCTCTTTCACTTCTTGCGAGAATGAAATGCGGCGCAAAGGTTGGGGATTTCCATTGCGGTCTGCGCGGTTTTGATGCGGATATAGCGCGTTCTCTTTCTCTTTCGTGTGACGGAATGGAGCTTGCGACGGAAATAATTTGTCGCTTCGCAAAGGCGGACGCAAAAATCTGCGAGATTCCGACGCTGCTTCGGAAGGACGGGCGCGAGGGAAAACCGCATCTCCGAACCTTCCGCGACGGGTGGCGGCATCTGCGCTATATTATTTCTATGTAAATTTTTAAAAAATTGTTGCATTTGACAAAAGCTTATGTTAAAATATTAGCAAAACTATACAATGTGTATAAGGAGGAAAAACAATGAAGAAAAAACTTATAAGGCTTGCGTCTATATGGCTTGCTGTGCTTATGCTTGCAACAACCGCCTTTGCAACAACCGTATTTGCTGCAGATGGGGGAACAAAAACGGAGATATGTTTCTTCTATTCTCATAATGAAAGAAACTATCTCGAGGAAGGCGACTATGTATCTGGCATTTATAAAACCCTGCCTCTGACAGAGGGTGAGGTTAAGCTCAGTGATTTCATAGACCATGTAACTCCCAATCTTGCGCTTAATGTTCATTCTGACTTTGAGATAACCGGCTGGAAGCTCTGGGAAACAAACACCACAGACGGAACCTGCGGCACTTTAGTGGGCGAATATGACCTTGACCATGAATTTGTTGCAGCGAATTTCCCGGAAACACAGGCGGGAACATTTACATACACAAGAATTATTGAGCCGAAGCATCGGAGAGTGAAGCTTACCGGCACAGTCCTTGTGCTTTCCTGCGAAGATGATATTCTCAACACTACCAATAAATATCTTAGTGAACATAACAGCAGTAACAATATTAAACACGACTATATGGCAAGCTCTCTTTCTCTTGCCGATGATGAAGTAACAACGATGGCAGGTGAGCCCGGAAAAGGCAAATTCCTTGATGGCTGGCAGCTGTGGAGATACTCTTCATCCGGATGGATCCGGCTTTCCGGCGAAGAGCCGATTGCCGAATATGAGGTTGACGGTGAGATACCGCTTTCGGATATTAAACAGCTCAATGATGCTTGGGGTGCGCTTGCTCCCGTTCTTACAGATTATGCAATCACCCATCAGCCGACAGACGATGAACCGTATGTCGAAACAAACTGTGATGCGGATATCAAGGAATACAGATGGTTCGAGGTCGGTGAAGCCGGTGATGTTCTTGTGGATGGAGCAGAGGAAGAAACGTTCAGCGGAGTAGAGAGAAACGGAAAAGAATACTACGCAGAGGTTGAATATAAAGACGGCACAATCCTCACAAGTGATAGCTTTGAATGGAAAAAGCCGGTAAAGAA
>JAFQVE010000636.1 GCA_017408185.1 Oscillospiraceae bacterium
ATCTAACGTAATCGTTCCATCAGTAATTTCCGTAAACGCTGTTCCGTCTTTAATTATAGCATAGCCAGTTGCCTTTGTCGCCGAGATATTATTGGTAATTGTAAACTGAGAATTGTTGGTGGACATTGCTATTTTCTTTTCTCCCTCAGTATTGGTGAGAATAATTCCCTTTTCAACAACATCTGCGCCGTCAAGACCGATAAACTCAGCCATAATGCTGTCGTTTCCGAGAATGTCAAGGACTATCTTGCGGAGATTTCCACCCATTATCTGCTTTGTATCTCCGTATACTGCCTCTACCGTGCAATCCTCCCACGGGCAGAAGGTGTATTCTCTGTCTACCGAAACAATCTCCGTAACACCGTTTACGGTTCTTGTCCACCATTTAAAATAGCTCTCGTCGGTGTCATCCTCTGCCGTAAAGGTGACCGAATCTCCGTATTTGACATCACTGCCATTCACTTTGACCGTGAAGTCATTATACTGAGCGACGTATATCGAATCGTTGTGTTTTTTCCATTCTTTTGCATTGCCGTAGCCTGCCATTGAAGGAAGCTCGGGAAGCTCTCCGTTTTCTCCGAGCGTAAGGTCGCTGAGAAGCTGGCCGTTTCCGTTGTAAAACTCAGGCTCCTTTGAGGTCTCAGAATCCGCTTTTTCGTAAACTGCAATGAGGAAGTTGTTTCCATTCTGCGGTTTGTATTCTTGAATCGTTGCTGTCAGCGAAACTATCTTGTTTGCAGTATCGCTTGTAAGCCCCTTTATCCAATAAAGGAATTTGTATTCGCCGGTTTCGTCAGCTTCAGATGCTGTTACGGCGTATACGCCGTCGCTGTCTTCATCCGTTGCGGAAACAGAAGCGGATATCGTGCTTCCGTCTGTTGCGGCAAAAAGCGGTGCTATACTTGCGCTGTGGCTTGCTTCCTCGCTTCCGTCAAGCTCAAATGCGGAAACAACATCCTCCTGTGTTTCTGCCGGAGTAAGGGTGAAGGAGGTGAGATAAGTTTCAGCTCTATTTGAGTCCTTTCCGCCCGCTGTCCAATCTTTATTTACTCCGTCATCTACAAGAATAAGATAATATTCTCCGGTTTCTGTTATATTCACTGAGTTAAGCTCTGCTTTTCCGCTATCTGCTGTTCCGTACATATCAACTCTTCCGAGATGATTTGCAGAAGAACATCTGTTACCAATATAGCTCACTAAATTAGTGTTGGTCTTGTTCTTTCTCCATCCTGATACATTATCTTCGTGGGTATCCGATAAATTTTCATCCGGCTGCTTTTTTGCAAAATATACGTTATATATCGGTGCACTTGTTTTCGGAATATATTCCAATGCCGGAACAAATGTACCCCTCTCTGTAACTTCAAGAACGATCGCCGCTGCCAAGTATACATCAGCCTGGTCTTCTCCACTGACTCTGCCCGTTGTGCTGTTCCAGAAGAGATAACCATCTTTACTCAGTTGCAGAGATTGTGTAAAACTGAACCCCTCAGCGCTCCACGCATTGTAACCTGTGTACATAGCTTTTTGCGTTGTTGTTAATACATTCTCATTAGATCCGCCGCTGGTGACCGGATTTCCACTCTCATCCGCATACGCATTAAGACTGAACACATATTCGATATTTCCCGATAACTCAGACTCCGCCGCAAATACCGTCGGCAGCGCCGACATAAGAATTGCAATAGCTGTGATAATTGATAATAGCTTGTTCATAGTTAAAAATCTCCTTTTTTTGATATAAAATTCTTTATACCTAAATGATACACGAAGGCAAGCGGGATTTCAAACAACAAAGGGGTAAAATATGAACAACCTTGGTGTAAAATATGTAACATTTCTTTTTTATTGACGAAGTTGTGCAAGTATTGTATAATTAATTAAAGAAAGTGAGGCGATAGGTCGTGAACAAACCTGTTTACATTGCGCAAAGACCATATCTCAAAAAGCTTGATTTTTCAATCGGTTCTCTTTGTCACCGACAAAACGATGAAATGCATATGCATAACTTCACGCAAATCTGGTATGTTCTCTCCGGAACACTTGTTCATACTATAGATGATAAAACCTACCTCCAAACTCCCGGCACATGCATAAGCGTTCCGCCGCATATCGTTCATAACATCGATACCACCACTTCAGAGGACACACCGATAGCAATATCCATAACCTTCAATGATGCTTTCCTGACCTCACGCGGCTATACCATCTGTTCATATTACGATAAAAACATAATATTCGACAAATACAGAATACCGTGCTTTTATAAATTCCCGGATACGCAGAGGGCTTGGGCTGATTCACTCATACGGTCAATGCTTTCAGAGTTTACCGCAACGCCAAAAGCATCCTTTGATGAGCTTGCCAGACTTCTGGCGGATTATTTAAGGCTACTGTGCATTAAGTGCGAGGATTCACGCATTACGGATCGTTTTTCAGAGCAGCTTCACGGTATCAACAAGGCGATAGATTTTTTGGAAACACACTATGCCGAAAAGATTACGCTGAAGGATTTATGCTCCCTTACGGCAATGACACATCCCGGTTTTACAAAAAAATTCAAATACTTTACAGGTTTTACCTCGATAGAGTACCTTCATATTCTCCGTCTGTCACGAGCAAGAAAGCTTTTAACCTTCAGCGATGACACTTTAGACAAAATCGCCTGGGAAGTAGGCCTTTACGACAAATCACGCCTGATACACGCTTTCCGCGAATACTATGGACTTTCCCCTACAGAATACCGTACGCAAAGCCGTGAGCGCGCTTACCGGCTCGACTTTAACACCAAGCCGCGAACTGACAAAATTAATAATATGCTGTATGCGCTCGAACAAAACCACGATGAGCCGTCTGTATAACACAATGAAGGGATTGCGGAAAGAGTCATTTTCCGCAATCCCTTTAATGTAACTATAAATTTAGTTATTTACAGTGATTTTAAGTATTTTACTTCGCTTTCGGTTAAGTGGCGCCATCTGCCAGCGGGCATTTTGTCGAGGGTGAGATCCCCTATTGTTACGCGTTTAAGTCTTAACACCTTGAGATCTGCCGCCTCGCACATACGGCGAATCTGACGGTTACGCCCCTCGCGGATTATGATATGCAGAAGTCCCCCGTCGGAATTTTCACGCAGGACATTAACATCCGCAGGCTTTGTTTCTCGCCCGTCAATCACGATTGAGGATTTGAGGGTTGTAAGCGCAGTTTCAAGATGCCCACGCACCGTTACGATATACCCCTTTGGAATCTCGTGCGACGGATGCGTAAGGCGATAAGTAAGCTCACCGTCATTCGTCATAAGGAGCAACCCCTCGGAGTTATAGTCGAGTCTTCCTATCGGGTGGACGCGCGTTCCAACATCGACAAGCTCGCTAACCGTTTTTCTGTCCTTCTCATCATCGAGTGTCGTTATATATCCGCGCGGCTTGTTAAGCATAATATAATAGCGTTCTCCGCCGCTTATAACCTTTCCGTTTACTTCTATAACGTCTGCATCGACATCTGCCTTGTCACCGAGATACGCAATCTCACCGTTCACACGCACCTTGCCGTCAATAATTAGCTTTTCTGCCGCGCGGCGCGAACACACGCCACAGGACGCCATAATTTTCTGAAGTCTTTCCTGCATTTTATCTTTCTCCTTACCAATCACCAAGTTCATACATAACAGCCGCGCAAACTGCAAGCGGCGCAGTTTCCGTCCTCATTATGCGCGGACCGAGAGTGACAGTTTTCACGCCGCGATTTCTTGCAACTGCCGCTTCCATATCGTCAAACCCGCCCTCCGTACCGATGAATATGCTTATATTTTTCTTATTTTCCGCACAAAGGACGGTGCGGAGTTTGTTTTCAGTCTCACACTCATACGGCATAATAGCAAGAACTTCTTCATTGCACATTTCCGCAAGCGCCTCATCAAACCCAAGCATTTTGCCGATTTCCGGAATAATTCCGCGACCGCACTGCTTTGCCGCCTCTTCGGCAATTTTCTGCCAGCGTGAGACCTTTTTATCTGCATCGTTAGGACGGCTGACGGCACGCTTTGTTATAACGGGAACAATTTTTGAGATGCCAAGCTCAACGCATTTCTGAACTATATAATCCATTTTATCGCTTTTCGGCATTCCTTGATACAACGTAAGATATATATCTGATTCCGCGCGGTTTTCACCGGACGAGACTATCTCTGCCAAAACTCTATCCGATGCGATATCGGAAATGCGGCACTCATAATCCGTTTTGCATTTATCACAAACCGTTATCATATCCCCTTCACGTAAACGGAGCACGCGTTGGATGTGCTTTACATCCTCGCCCTCTATATATACGGTGCTATCGGTTATCTGATTTTTATCAACAAAAAATCTCGGCAACGAAAAACACTCCTTTTGATGCACCATAAGGTGCACTTCATACCAAAGACAATTCAATGCGTTTGCTTTGCACACTCATTATAACAAATTTTCACTTCATTTGCAATGGTTTAGTTTCCTCAACTGCTGTTTTGAGCATTTCAATAAAAAGTTTTGCACGGCGAGTAAGATATTTTCCCTTTTTACGCGCAATTACCGTGCTTCTTCTGACCGTTCCGATGCTCTTAAACACTACATCATCAGAGAACTGACCGTGCCACGACATTTCCGGAAAAAATGCCACTCCAAGCCCCATCGCGACATATTTTCTGATATAATACGGATCATCGCTCTGGATTGCAATATTCGGCACAAAGCCTTCACACAAACGATTTGTTATCGAATACATACTGCTTCCGTCCGGCATCGTTATAAAACGCTCATTTTTTAAGTCTGAAACAGAAATAGTCGCTTTTCCGGCAAGCGGGTTGTCCTTATGCAAAGCAAGAAGAATGTCCTCTGTCAGGAGTACGGTGGTTTCAAAATCGGCATCGGGAAAATATTCATCGCAAATGATGAGATCAAACTCACCGCTTGTGCCGGTGTTATGCTTTATAACAAAGGTTACCTCCGGGTATTTTTGCTTAAAGCTTTCAATCGCGCGCGTAACAACGCGACGGTTTGTAAGAACAAG
>JAFQVE010000637.1 GCA_017408185.1 Oscillospiraceae bacterium
AACCGCCGCGGGAAAATCCCCGCGGCGGTTTTGTGGTTGTGTGTAAGTTTTTTACGGTGTGACAACGCCTTTCTGAAGCAGAATGTTTGCGTAAAGCGCGGTTTCGCCGGTTGCGACTATTGCGTATGCTTCTTCAGCTTCGCGGTAAAACTCAAAGCGCTCAATCTCGCCGATAGCATCGGCACCTCGTGTGTCATGGCGCTTCACAATCTCGCAGTACTCGTCCCAGATGGGGGTCTCGACATCATCACCCGGCATAACCTGCATAAGATTTACCGGCTTATCAACGTAGGTATCAAGCGGGAAGAGCGTGAGAATGGCGTCGAGCAGCTCACACGCACCGTGACCGTCGGCTCGGATTACAATTGCATCTTTTCCGAGTGCTTCGGCAGGGAAATTACCATCGGCAATAACGATGCGGTCGCTGTGCCCCATTTCACAGAGAACCTTTAAAAGCTCGGGGGAAAGAATTGGCGGGATGTTTTTTAACATATGTATCGTCTCCTTGCGTAAGCTATTCTTCGTTAATTTGGACTTTAAATTCGCGCGGGGAAATGCCTTTGTATTTTTTAAATGTACGCGAAAAATGCGAAAGCTCATTAAATCCGCTTTCATACGCCGCATCGGTTACGCTTCTGCGGTTGGTTGACATCTCAAATGCGGCGCGCTCAACCCGCAAACGGTTTATGTATTCAGTCGGTGGCTGACCGGTAAACTCGCGGAACACGCGACATAAGTATTTTTCGTTAAATCCCGATTGTGCGGCAAGGTCGGCAAGTGTGATTTTTTCGGTGTAGTTTTTCTCAATCCAGCTTATCAGTGATGCAACAATCTTCTTCTTGTGTCCGCGCAGATTCTTTTCCGATTTGCGTATTCGCCCGTCTGAGAGAAGGTGGAAAAACAGCTTGTTCAGTATCCCGCACACAGCAAGCTCGTAATATTTATCCGCCGCACACATGGTTTCAAAAAGCTCGACTGTGGTTTTGTACAGCGGCGTGTTTTCGGGATGAAGCTCGGGAACAAGCTCGGAATCTCCGGCGAGAAGAGGAATAAGATACCCCGCCGCTTTGCCCTGATGAAAGCCTCGAATCATATTCAAATCAAAGACAATGCATTCGTAAACGCAGTCCTCCGGCTCTGCACGGGTGAGAGTGTGACCGCTTACGAAGATGATGTCTCCGGTTTGGGCGAGATATTCTTTGTTGTTCAGAAAAACGCGCAGTTTTCCGGCAAGAACGCGGATGAGCTCAAATTCCCTGTGCCAGTGGAGCTGCATCACATAGCGGATGTGGCGATGGTCGAGAAAATAATACTCTATCGGAAAATCCGGTGAGCCTTGCTGTTTTGTTTCTTCATAGTCAATAATATTCATACAAAGCCTCAAAAAGTGAAAATACATCAAGTTTGGAAAAGGATATGACAAGTATTTTGCGGTAAAAGATACTATAATTCAAATATAGCATATAATGTGTGAAATTTCAACCTTAAATATATTTTCGGAGGTAGTTTTTTTATGGTAGAGAACAGATTGATAGGGGAATATCCCGTAATAGGCATCCGTCCGACGATTGACGGACGCCGCGGGCCGCTTAAGGTACGTGAGTCGCTTGAGGTTCAGACGATGAATATGGCAAAGAGCGCCGCCCGTCTTTTTGAGGAAAACTTAAAGTATTCAAACGGTGAGCCTGTGAGGGTTGTTATTGCCGACACAACGATCGGACGTGTAGCGGAGGCTGCTGCGTGTGCAGACAAATTCCGCCGAGAGGGTGTTGATATCACTCTTACCGTCACTCCGTGCTGGTGCTACGGAGCAGAAACAATGGACATGGATCCCAACACGATAAAGGCGGTGTGGGGATTTAACGGAACAGAGCGCCCGGGTGCCGTCTACCTTGCATCGGTGCTTGCAACCCACTCGCAAAAAGGGCTTCCTGCTTTCGGCATCTACGGAAGCGAGGTTCAGGATGCTGATGACACAAGCATTCCGGCAGATGTTACAGAAAAGCTTCTGCGCTTTGGACGTGCTGCTGTTGCGGCGGCGACGATGCGCGGCAAGTCATATCTCCAGATAGGCTCTATATGTATGGGTATAGGCGGCTCAATTATTGACACCGATTTTATCGAGGATTATCTCGGAATGCGTGTTGAATCTGTTGATGAGGTAGAG
>JAFQVE010000638.1 GCA_017408185.1 Oscillospiraceae bacterium
ATCAATAAGCGGCTTTGGAAGCGTCTCAACATCCCATTTTTCAATGGTATCCTCAATCATTACGATGCTTCCCTTTGTGCCGCAAAGCTCAAAGCGACGTGCGTAACCGGGATAAGATGACGTTGTTCCTGCGATAGTACCAACTGCCCCGGATTCGTATTCCATAATTGCAACCGCAGTGTCTTCAACCTCAATATTGTGGGCAAGCGTTTTGCAGATTGCGCTGATTTTAACCGGAGAACCCATAAAAAAGCGCAGGAGGTCTATTCCGTGGATACCCTGGTTCATAAGAGCACCGCCGCCGTCATACTTCCATGTACCGCGCCAGTCGGAAGCATCGTAATATTCGTCTGTACGCCAGTACTTCATATTGACGGAAACATTTGTGATTTTACCGAGATGACCGCCGTCTATTGCTTCTTTAACAGCCTTAACCGTTTCTGCAAAACGCAACTGACAGATGACCTCACACTTTCTGTTGTACTTACGGGAAGCCTCAACAACAGCCGCACAATCTTCGTTGGTAAGCGCAAGCGGCTTTTCACAAACAACATGCTTTCCTGCAGTCATTGCCTGAATAGCAAGCTCGGCATGGGTTCCGCTCGGTGTGCAGAGCGTTACGACATCAATTCCGGGATTTGCAAGCATCTCCTCAAGCGTGTCATACACCCGAAGGCCATACTTTTCACCGAACGCTTTAGCTTGCTCCGGAATTGCACCGTAGACAGCTACAAACTCTGCACCGTCAACGTGTTCCATAGCTGCAACGTGGTGCACAGCGATTGCACCGCAGCCGATAAGGGCAAAATTTAACTTTCTCATCATTCTTCACCATTTCCTGTTTAAAATATATGGCTCAAATTGCCATCATTCACCTGTATTTTATATTATAAGCGCATTTTAGGTAAATTTCCATGCACCATATTGATTATTATTTGGACAATCTTGCTCAATTTTGCAATTTATATAATCTGATAACGCAATTTAATATCTTTATATAACAGCAAAAGAGAACAGCGACAAATTCAATCACTGCTCTCTTTTGATCATCTTTACTTTGTCCTAAATACCAAGAAGCTTTTCTGCGTTTTTATACATAATCTTCTCGTAGTTATCCCGGCTTAAGCCACCATCGTTTACGAGACCTTCAAGAAATGCGAGAAAATCATATTGGAAGGTCTGGATATTTGCGCAAACATCTGCACCGTAGTATACTCTGTCTGCAAACTCATTCAGGAACTTCACTGCATATTCCGGGTCACGCATCATTGCATTTGAGCCGCTTCCTGCCGAAATATCACAATAAAGATTTCCGTACTCGCGCATAAGGAACGGTAATCTTCCTTCCGTAACTTTCCCCTTATTGCAACGTCCGCGAATTTCAACAGTGTTGTCTGCTGAAATCTCACTCCAAAATGCCTGAGAGTGACCGATAATCTTTAAATCCGGATATTTTTTAAGCATTTTTTCTATTCTCGGAAGACCAAGCTCATCTACAATTCCGTATGTACCACCGAACTGCGGTGCAATGTGGATAAGAACCGGCATATCAAGCTCAACGCATGAGCGGAAGAGATTCTGCATCATCGGATCATCTGCATAAAGCGAGGCGGTAAGCTCACCGAGCCCTTTTGCTCCCTTTTCCTTATACTGACCGATAAGGTGCGTAAGGTCAGCTTTATCGGTATAGTTGCCCTGACGCGGGTCTACATTACAAAACCACGAGAACCTGTCCGGATATTTGCTCACGACATACTGAGTTTCTTCATTGCTCATACACGACCAGCGAGCCTCCGGTGAAATAAGCGGAAGAAGAACTCCGTGGCTGACACCTGATTTATCGTGAATCGCAATCTGTTCCTCTGCGGAAAGGAAATTCTGCCCGTTCGGGCGCGTTGTTGAAAACTCAGGAAATGCAACAACGTGGCAATGAATGTCTATCTTTTTCATTTTAACATCTTCTTTCTCTTTTTTATTGCCCGATTGTTAATATAGCACACAAAAAAGCAAAAATCAATGACAAATCATCAATTTTTGCTTTTTTTATTTGTTATTTTTTGAACGAACTGATTTAGGGGATTGCTGACGCGATTTCTTATAACATCTGCTGAAATAACTCTCATCCTCAAATCCTGCAAGATGCGCAATTTCAGATACGCTCATATCAGAATTACGAAGCATAACATCAGCGATGCTTAGTTTATATTCCGTAAGGTAGGAAATTGCGGTCATCCCCGTCGCACGCTTGAAAATCCGGCAAAAGTGATATTTGCTCATTTTGCAAAGCGCTGCAAGCTCATCAACCGTTATTTCCCGCTCATAGCAAGTTCGGATATGTACTATCGCAGGCTCTATGGATTCATAAAAACGTGCGTTGTCGTTTATGATATCTTCAGAAACGACCTCGCGCACTTCTGAACGCATAAGGAGCGCAAAAAGCTCAAGAACAAGACCACGTACCGCAAGCTCATATGAATTATCTTTTTTTTCAAGCTCATCAATAATGTTCAGTACAACCTGCTTAACTCTTGCGTTGTCGCGGATAAGGTTATTGAATCTCATTCTTCTGCCTAACAGCAGGTGCTTCATATCAAAATTATCAAGATTTTTGCTTGCGAACATATCCATACCAATCATTAAAAGATGGTATCTTCCTGAATTCTCACCGACTTTGAGCGTTGAGTGAAATTCATACGGATTGATCAATACAACGTCACCGGGTCTGGTAACGACAGGTTCGGTATCCACAAGCACAGTGGAGCTACCTTCATAGAAATATTTAATCTCTATTTCCTCATGCCATGAACGCGAAATCGCAACCAAATCGTCCGGATTAAACTGCTTACTCACACTATGAATTATCGGAAAATTTTTCTGTTGAAAAACAAGCTTTTCGTGTACATTCTTTTCTTCCACAGATAATCACACTCCCGCAAAATCAGAAGTTACATCAAATCATTTGAAATAATATCTTCATATGTTTCTCTTCTTACAACAAGCTTATCCACTCCGTCCTTTACCATAACCACCGGCGGACGAGGAACTCTGTTATAATTAGATGCCATCGAGTAGTTATACGCGCCGGTAGAAAGCACAGCAAGTAAATCACCGGCTTTGACCGCGGGAAGGCAGATATTTTCCCCCAACAGATCACCACTCTCGCAATTGCGGCCTGCAACCGTTACAACCTCTGTCGGAGTTTCTTCCGCTCTTTCAGGTAAAACCATAGTATATTTCGAGCCGTAAAGCGCATATCTCGGATTGTCCGTCATTCCTCCGTCAACGGAAACGTACGTCCGGATATCTTTAATCTCTTTAACTGAGCCTACGGTATACACGGTAATCCCCGCCTCGGCTACGACAGAACGCCCCGGTTCGATTGAGATAAAAGGAAGCGAAAGATCATACTTTTCCGCCTGAGCGCGAACGACATCCGTAAAGCTTTTTACCGCATCATACACAGAACGAGGATCATCCTCTTCAGTATAACGTATACCAAAACCGCCTCCGAGATTAAGCTCAGAAACCTCAAAATCAAGCTCAGCCTTGACCTTTGCTATAAATTCCATCATCAGTTCTGCTGCATGAGCAAACGGCTCAGGATCAAATATCTGAGAGCCTATGTGACAATGCACACCGCAAAGCTTTATATTTTTATAACCGAGAGCGCTTTTTACAAAATCAAAAGCTTCTCCGTTTTCAAGCGCCACACCGAACTTTGAATCAATCTGCCCTGTTTTTACAAAATCGTGCGTATGAGCGTCAACGCCCGGCTTGATGCGGAACGAAATATTCGCTACCTTACCAAGCTCCGCTGCAATTTCGTTTATCAATTCAAGTTCCTCAGCGTTATCGACAATAATTTCGCGAATTTCCGCCTCAAGCGCAAAGCGAAGCTCTTCCGCTGTTTTGTTATTTCCGTGAAAAACAATCTTATTCGACGGAAATCCAGCTTTTAAAGCAGTATACAGTTCCCCGCCGGACACCACATCGGCGCCAAATCCCTCTTCATCAAGGATTTTGTACATATATTTTGTGCAAAACGCCTTACTCGCGTACTGCACAAGGAACTTTTCACCCCAACACTTTGTGAGTGCGCTCATATATTCCTTACATGTACGGCGTATTTTATCTTCATCCATTATGTACAGCGGAGTGCCGTACTTTTTTGCCAAAGTCACAACATCTGCTCCGCCAATGGTAAGATGTCCGCACGAATTTACAGAAAGTGAATCTGATACTAACATTTCGGCATCTCCTTTATTCTATAGAGTTAAAGATTATACGGACAAGCTCATCTCTGCCCGTTCCCTTCTCAGCTGAAAAAGGAATAATAATTCCTTTGGGAACTTTAAACGTGTCAGCAATGAGATCTATAGCAGGTTCTATCTGACTCTTTTTCAGCTTGTCCGACTTGTTGGCAACAATATAAAACGGCATACCTGACCCGATAAACCATTGTGCCATTACCATATCATCAGCAGTCGGCTTATGACGAATGTCGACAATGAATATGCCGAGACTGAATTCGTCTTCTCTGTTTAAATACGTCTCAATCAATCTTGCCCAACGCTCTTTTTCGCTTTTTGATACTTTTGCATAGCCATATCCCGGAAGATCCACGAAATACGCTTTTTCATCAATTAAAAAATAATTTATATGAACAGTCTTTCCGGGAGACGCACCAACTCTTGCGAAGTTTTTGCGGTTCAGTATTCTGTTGATAACGGATGACTTCCCTACATTTGACTTCCCTGCAAAAATAATCTGAGGAAGCTCTGTCCCGATAAAGCCATCAGGCGTAGCTGCAGATTTAACAAATTCCGCCATATGCAAATTCAAAATCGGTTTCATATCCAACCCATTATTCTCCTACTGGCGAAGAGAATGAATTTTCCCCTGCGGAGCCGTATCTTCGACAACAGCCGTATATGCAGGTTTTATCTCTTCTTTCTTTATTCTTTTCATTTTAGACAAATCAATTGCGCACCCGATAACATCATCCGTATGAGCTACAGCACAGAAGGACAGTGATTCTCGCACTGTTTTATCTATTTCTTCGAGATCCTTCAAATTATCTTCCGGAATGATGACCGTCTTTATACCGTGCCGGTATGCCGCCATCGTCTTTTCTTTAAGACCTCCGATAGGAAGCACGCGCCCGCGGATGGAAATCTCACCCGTCATTGCTATATCGTTTCTTGCCGGAACGCCCGTAAGTGCCGATACGAGTGCTGTAGCGATTGTTATACCGGCAGACGGACCGTCTTTGGGAATTGCTCCCTCAGGAAAATGAATATGGATATCACGTGTTTTATAAAAATCATGCGCAATTCCAAACTCCGAAGCCCTGCTTCTGACGTAAGTCATCGCCGCTTTTGCAGACTCATTCATAACCGTTCCGAGATTTCCCGTTACTTCAAGCTTTCCGGTCCCTTCTGTAACGTTAACCTCAACCTCTAATATTTCACCACCGACAGCGGTCCAGGCAAGACCGTTGACAACCCCCGGTTCCTTGCCGTCGAAAACCTTATCCTCTTTATATTTCTCAACTCCGAGGAAATCGGATATATTGTTGGCTGTGATATTTATTTTTGTAACATCTTCAGAAACAACACGTTTTGCCACCTTACGCATAAGCGTTGCAATTTCGCGCTCAAGCGTTCGGACACCTGCTTCACGGGTATAATCTGATATAAGCTTGTATATGGCATCATCGCTTATTTTAAGCATTGAGGCAGATATTCCGTTTTTCTGCATTTGCTTCTTTATGAGGTGATTTTTTGCAATATGGAACTTATCCTCAATTGTATAACTTGTAAGCTCAATAATTTCCATACGGTCAAGGAGCGGAAGCGGGATTGTTGATGTTGTATTTGCAGTAGTGACAAATAAAACATCCGACAAATCAAACGGAATCTCAAGGTAATGATCGCGGAAAGCAGAATTCTGTTCTGAGTCGAGCACCTCAAGCATCGCCGCAGATGGGTCTCCGCGAAAATCGTTTGACATTTTATCAATCTCATCAAGAAGAATGAGCGCATTTTTAGATCCTGCGCTTTTTACCGCGTTCATTATTCTTCCCGGCATCGCACCGATGTAAGTTTTTCTGTGTCCACGGATATCCGCTTCATCACGCACACCGCCGAGAGAAAGGCGCGCAAACTTTCTTCCCATTGCTGCAGCTATGCTTTTTCCGACCGAAGTCTTACCGACTCCCGGAGGTCCGACAAGACATATTATCTGTCCGCCGCTTTCTGCTTTGAGCTGCTTTACGGCTAAAAACTCAAGAACTCTTTCCTTAACCTTTTCCATACCATAATGGTCACGATCCAACACTTTTTTTGCATTTAAAAGGTTAAGCTTGTCTTTCGTCGTTTTATCCCACGGAAGCTCAAGAACATGATCGAGATATGTTCTTATTACTCCGCTTTCCGGAGAAGTGTAGTGCATTTTACGCAATCTTCCGGCTTCTTTTAAAAGCTTTTCTCTAATTTCATCGGAAAACGGCAGAGCCTCTATTTTTCTGACATATTCTTCGCACTCATTTTCTTCTGTTACATCTTCACCGAGTTCCTCATTTATTGCTTTGAGCTGTTCACGAAGAATAAAGTCTCTTTGGTTTTTATCAACCTGCTCCTGAACTTTTCCCGCAATATCAAACTCCATCTTAAAAATTTCCCGTTCTCTCGCAAGAAGCTTGTTCACAAGCGAAAGTCTCTTGTACGGATGAAGCTCTTCAAGCACTTCCTGTTTGTTGGTAAATCGTGCCGGAATGCTTTGTGCTATACGGTCAGCCAGATCTCCGATATTTTCAGTAGAAAACACATCAATCATAATGTCAGGAGCTATTTTAGGCGCAAACTCCATAAACTCAGAAAAGAGCTCCTGCGCTGTACGAACAAGCGCCTCACGACGCACTGCATTCTCACGTATTGCCGGAATCTGAAGTTCTTCAACCTCTGCCTCTATAAACG
>JAFQVE010000639.1 GCA_017408185.1 Oscillospiraceae bacterium
ATGCATACGGGGATGCGCGGAAAACGCAGTTTTCCATTTAGCATCGACGGCATAATGAGCGCGATAATTTATCCGGTGCGCGCACGGCGGCAAAAGCGTGGAGGGTTCCAAAGGGAACTGAGCAAAGTTCCCTTTGGGGAATGCACGTCCCGGCAGGGCAAAGATACGGTTAACACACTTATGTGTTATTATAAAAATTCAAAAAAACTGGAGGAAAAATCATGAAAAGAATTATTTCAAAGAGATTCCTTTCCCTGGCACTGGCAATTATTATGGTTGCCGCCCTTATCCCCAGCACCGCCTTCGCAGCAGAAGGTGATACGATTACGTTTAATTATGCGGTAGATTTATCAAGTTATTCAACAAAAGCGGAAAAGGTAACCTACTATAATGGCATGAAAAATAGGATACAGCTTTGGCCGGGTACTGCGACATCAATTAATGATGCAACACATTATTTGGATAGTACAAGTATAACGTCTGATCAAGACTGCTTTAAAAGGGATTGGGGAACATCCTCTTCTTTGCATATAACTCACAATGGTAGCACATATTGGCTATACAATATGCGAAGAAAAAAAGCAACCTTTTGGCCGAATGATGCACGGGCCACTGCTTTTCATGTAAATGTGGGAGACCCGGGAATATATAAGATAGAACAGGTTTCCTTAATTAACACAAAGTACAGTGGTGATATTGCGATATACGTTGATGGACAGTATGCGGGTGCGGAATATAACTCAGGTCATAACGATGAAGATAGTTGTACAGAGCTTACAACACAGCTTAACACACTCAGCTTGACACCTGACGAGGACGGCTTTGTAGAAATTGCATTTAGACCAATGGCTGCCTACTATAACGATGAGGGTTATGGCTTTAGCACTACTAGAATTTATCCGATTGAAACAGTGTTTGCGCCGATAGACTCTCTGAAGATAGTTGATATTGAATACACGGTTCCAACAGAGCTTGCTGCAGGAACTACAACAGACCCGATAACTGCAAAGGTAAAAATGTCAGATGACACCTATCGCTTCTTCCACACCCATAACGGTTCTGCACAGCTTGATACCGCAAACGGCGTATTTGTAACTTCGAGCGATGACACCGTTGTTTCCGTAAGCGAAAGAACAATAAAAGACACCGACACAACGTTTTCCCTTACTGCACTTAAACCCGGAACTGCAACTATCACGGTAACTGCAAAGGTAGAGGACGCAGAGGATAAGGTAGAAACCTTTAATGTTACAGTCCCGGGAGCTGAAATAGAAGAACCGGAAACTGTTTCCGGCGAAGTTTCCTTCGGTGCATATTCCGATGTTGCAGACTCCATAACCGTAAGCGGAATTAACGGTTATACATACAATAACCAAATTGATTCCGTCGCAGTCGGCACAACGATAACTGCAGTTGCAAAGGATGATATTACCGGTTACAAATTCCTCGGATGGAAGCGCGGAAGTGCTGATCACGGCGTATGGCTTACAACTGATGCAAAAGTCGAGTTCCCGATAATGACTCACACCTTCCTCACCGCAGTTTATGAGCCGGTAGAGGATGATGCTGCAGTCAACGTTGAGTTCTATAACTACAAAGGTCAGTATCTTGATACAGCTGAAAATGTCGGAGATACAGCGTTCTCTGCAATAACAAAGCCGACTGCAACGCTTACCGGTTACAGCAATCCGTTCTGGACGCTTGACGGCGTAAATGAAATAGCAGACAACACAATCTTCACAAAGCTTACACGCATTGTTGCAAAGTACAGCAGCACAGATAGCTTCGCTGTGACAATTGATAGCGAAACAATTAAAGGTGCAACAAGCAATACATATGCTTACGATACAGAGCTTGA